>JBMYYN010000016.1:0-18388 GCA_049609445.1 Bacteroidia bacterium
CACCATACTATTTGGAAATGACGGAGGAGTGTTCTTAACTACAAATGGCTCATCACCAAGTCCGTCATTTTCGTTTCAATCTACCGATTATAATGTCACTCAATTCTACTCTTGTGCCATTCATCCTTCTGCACAAACTGATAGTTTTTTAGCAGGGGCTCAAGACAATGGTAGTCATTTATTCTCTTCGATTGGCATAAATTCTACAACTGAGGTAACAGGAGGAGATGGAGCATTTGTTCATATCGATCAAGATGACCCGAGTTTTATGATAACCTCGTATACGTATAATCAATACAGAAAATCTACTGATGGGGGTTCAAATTTCTCTTATGTTAACTTTAGTACTTCAGGAAAATTTATAAATCCTACTGACTATGACAATGACTCCTATAAACTTTTTTGTTCACACGATTCAGGTAAATATTTCGTTTGGACAAATCCCAAAACAGGTTCTTCCGGGGCAACTGTTGCATTTTCTACAGTTTCATCTGGAAGAGTATCAGCGGTCTTTTGCGACCCAAACGTATCGGATAGAGTTTATTTGGGTACTGATGCTGGTCAAATATGGCGTATCAACAATGCTAGTTCATCACCTAGTCCAACTCAAATTACAGGTGTTGGTATGAGTGGCTATGTTAGCAGTATTGATGTTGAAGATGGTGATGCTACTCACATCTTGGTTACGTATTCAAACTATGGTGTTAGTTCTGTTTGGGAGTCCACAGATGGTGGTAGCACTTGGACTGATATAGATGGAGACCTTCCTGATATGCCTGTACGTTGGGGTATGTTTAATCCCATGGGACCTGACAGTGTTTTTCTAGCAACAGAACTAGGAGTCTGGACAACTGATAATATTAATGGTGCTTCTACTTCGTGGGGTGCTTCCAACACCGGACTTGCTAATGTAAGAACCGACATGCTCCAATGGAGAGAATCTGACTCTACTCTTATAGCAGCTACACATGGACGAGGGTTGTTCTCTACTTCATTTACTCAAGTAGTAGAACCTCAATTCATTGCAGACAAAGAACTTATATATCAAGGTACAGAAGTTTCATTCACCGATGGATCAGTTGGTGCGACAAGCTGGGCTTGGGATTTTGACAATGATGGAAACACAGACGCCACTGACCAAAACCCTTCTTGGACTTATAATGAAGGAGGTAATATGACAGTAAAGTTAACAATCAACGGAACTAAATCCATCACAAAGACGGATTATGTTCAAGTAATCCCTAGACTGGGAACACCGTACACTTCAGCTGATGGAGGAGATTTTGAAACTAATGCATGGCACTTTGGAAGTGAAGCTGAAACAGGAACCAATCTCTGGGAAAGAGGCTCTCCTTCAAATACTTTGACAACATTAAACTCAAGCAGCAATGGTTGGAAAACCGACTTGGATGCTAATGTCCCGCAAGAAACAACCAAATGCTTTCTTTACTCTCCCAGTTTTAATTTAAGTGAATCTGGCACTTATACACTTTCGTTTAGAAAAAGCATGCAGTGGTATTATAATAATGCACCGTATGCAGTAATTGTGGAGTACTCAACGAACGGAGGAGGTCTATGGTCTAAACTCGGAACATCCCCAGACGCTAACGGCACAAACTGGTACGCAAATACAGGCATTAGTACGCTTATTGAAAGTGACGGTATCGGCTTTCTAGAAGGTGCAACAAACGAAAATACAGAGTATAATATTTCAAGTCTCGCAGGTTATAGCGATGTAAGGTTTAGATTTACCTATAAATCATATCAATATTTTTCATTGGTAGGTTACGTCGACGGTTTCATGGTTGATGACTTCGAAATTTCTGGACCTGTGAATCCTCCTATTTTTGATATCGCTACTGAAATAGCTTCTACTTCTACTGAAAGTTTTGGAAGTGGAGATTCCATAGCCTTTAAAACGGCAGACAATAAAATACTTGCAGTAGTGAAAAACTTAGGAACTCACGACTATGGAAGCACCACTATTACTATAGATGGCACAGGTACTTCAACTCAGAATTTTGACACCAATACAGTTGCTGCTAAGCAGATTATGAACAAAACATTCACTATCACTCCAACGACTAATAACATAGCTGGTAGCTATCAAATAACAACCTATTTCACTGAAGAAGAAGCCAATGCTTGGAAAACAAATACAGGAAACTTCTTTAAGGATCTGACGCAGATTAAATCTCCCGGATCTATAGGTTCTGCTACCATTGCGAATTCAGTATACGGAACCAACACTATTGTTGATTCGACATATGATGGCCATAACCTCGCAATCACTTGTACATATTCGAATGGATTCTCCGGATTCGGAGCCGGATTAGGTGGATCAGGAGGAGCACTTCCTGTAGAATTGATCTCTTTTGAAGGGTATTCATACCCTACTCATAACGAATTGAAATGGGAAACGGCTCTGGAGTTAAACTCAAGTCATTTCACCATCGAAAAAAGAACTGAAGGAGAGAGGGAATTTGAAGCCATAGGAAGAGTTGCTGCACATGGAAATTCAAACATCAAACATTCATATAGCTTTAAAGATGAGGATATATCCAGCTCTACAATTTCGTATTATAGATTAAAATCTGTCGACTACGATGGACAATACAAGCACAGCCAAATAGTTATAATTCGTCCTAATGAAGAGCTTATTCCAATCGATATATTCCCTGCTCCAGCGAAAGACTTTGTTAAGATATCTACTTCATCTGAATTAGAGAGCCCTCTAAGCATAACTCTAAGAAGCTTATCCGGTACAGTAATAAAAGAAATTGATTATTTTATTGAGAAAACAACACTGGATGTATCAGATATTACAGAAGGAACATACTTTATCACTGTCTCACAAGGCGATAGAGTCATCGAAACACGTAAAATTGTCGTTCTGAAATAAAAGGCACAATAGAATTAAATAAAAGGGTGGTGCACAGTTATGCATCACCCTTTTTTACATTTGTGCTATGAGGTCTTTCCTTCTAATTGCTTTTCAACTCTTACTACTTCCTGTTTTTGCACAAATCAATTATGTAACTATTGACGATAAGGGTAATCCAAATGAACCATCAGTAGCGATTCATCCTCAGAATGGCAAAATAATATCTGCTTCTAACGTCGACAATTTTTATACTACATCTAATCTCATTACGACAAAACAGAAAGCAACATCTAAGTATGGAGTGTATGGTGACCCAGTACTTCACTATATGGATACGACATTATTCTACACTCATTTATCTAAAACAAAAGGAAAAGAATATGGTGATTGGTTTGATCGAATTGTCGTTCAAAAAATCGAATCCATCTCTCCTTGGAGTGAAACCTCATACTCAGTAGGTTACAACAACGGTAAGATGCAAGACAAACCCTGGGTGAGTAGTGATATCTCTTCAAAAAAACACGCAGGAAACTTATACGTCACCTGGACAGAATTTGACAAATATGGTAGCTCAGATCCGAATGACTTTAGCCGAATAAGGTTCTCAAAATTAGGTAAAGACTCTGATTCATTTTCGGAAGCAATAACCATATCTGATAGCACAGGAAACTGCCTAGATGGAGACAATACTCTCGAAGGTGCAACTACAGCTATAGGCCCAAATGGTGAGATCTATGCCGTATGGTCTGGACACGACAAAATATGGTTCGATAAAAGCGTGGATGGAGGATTGACTTGGTCCAAAGATAGAATCATCGCTAATCAGCCTAATGGTTGGGATATGGAGATGCCATATATCGGCAGAGCCAATGGAATGCCTTTTATCAAATGCGATAAAAAAAGAAATATCCTCTACATGTGCTGGGCAGATGAGAAAAACGACAATGCTGATATCTGGCTAAAATATTCGAAAAATGAAGGAGAAACATGGAGTAAAAGAATTCAAGTCAGTCAAGACTACAACGTGAATCATCAGTACTTCCCAAATCTAGAAATAGACCCTCAGTCAGGAACGGTGTTTATAGCCTACTACGACCAAAAGTACTCTGACCAAAATAGATTTTACGACATTTCGATTTCATCATATGACATCTCTCGAAAGGAGCCTCTATCTATCTCAACAATCACGCGACAAAGCATCCCTCTTCCTGGAGAAAAAGTGTTTTATGGAGACTACATAGATATAGATATCAAGCGTGATAGTCTTGCCGTCATCTACACCACCTATTACAATCAAACCGTAGCTGTAGAACTGGCTGTAGGAAACGTGACAGAATTTCTTACAAGCAAAAATGATAATCGTGAACCTTTCTCTTTGTCTGAAGACAATTTTTCGCAAACTGATAGTATCTCGTACTATCTCAATATTACGCAAACGGGAAAAATAAAGACAAAACTTAAAGTAGGATCCTTTCCGTTCAGGAATATACACGCGAAAACATTTCGGATAAACGATGCTTTTGTGAACAAGGATTATCTTCTATTTACCGTCAAAAAAGGGAAACCATATCACTTGAAATATAAAATCAGATCAACACCTGATAAAAACAAATACCATCATAGCGTAAGAAAAAAAACGCAATAGGTTGATTATCAATTTTATACGACTATGTCGCAAGACAAGAAATCCCTTTTAATTTCACAATGCCCGAGACCCTATATTTCCTTTGACTTTTAGGCCTAAAACGACTTAATTTGCAGACTATTTTTTAGCGACGAAAAACATGTCAGATAAATACAATAAAGAAGAACCAAGTTTATTACAGAAAATCCAGAATCAAACTGGTTGTTTATTTTTAATCATTGGTATTGCGATGTTAGCATTCGTTCTTACTGATTTAGTAAGTTCAGGTTCAAGCATCTTCGGGTCAAACGAAAACAATGTTGGATCTATAGGAGACGAACCAGTATCTTACGAAGAGTTTAACGGAACTTATGAGAGCTTAAAGTTTCAGGTAACACAAAACAATCCAGGTTTTGTATTTGATGAATCTATGGCATCTCAATACAGAGAGCAAGCTTGGAGCATGATCATAGAAGACAAAACATTGAAACCTGAGTATGATAAACTAGGTATTTCTGTTAGTGCAGCTGAACTTGAAGATTTGACGATTGGTGATAACACGCACCCTCAGATCCAACAGTCGTTTAGAAACCCAGAAAACAATCAGTTTGACAAAAACAGACTTATTCGTTTCTTGAAAGATGATATTCATAATGATCCTCAAGCGATGCAGAGCTGGACTTCATTCCAAACACAATTTACTTCTAACCTAATAGGGCAGAAATACAATTCTATCGTAGCAAGCTCATTCTATGCTACTGACTTGGAAGCCACCACTAAAAGCCGTGAAGAAGGACAAACAGTAAATGCTACATTAGTAGCTGTACCATATGCTCAAGAATCTGATGAAACTATTACTGTTACTGACTCTGAAATCTTAGCATACGCTAAAAAACATAAATCTCAATACGAGAAGGATGCAAGTCGTAGTATTGAATACGTAAGACTTAATGTTGTTCCTTCTAAGAAAGACTCTGTTGAGATGATGAATTGGGCAGCAGGAATAGCACAAGACTTTGCTAGCTCTAAAGATGATTCTGCTTTTGTAAGCTTGAAAGGAAGTGAATCTCCATTTGACCCTACTTTTAGAAGTAAAGGAACTTTCTCTCCGGAGATTGAAGAAATCTTGTTTACTGCTGAGGAAGGTGCTGTGGTAGGTCCATTCCAAAAGAACGGAGTTTACAGTGTATTTAAGGTGACGGGTACAGGTGTAGATACTGCAGGAGAAAAAACAATACAAGTAGCATTGGTAGATCAATCTATCTATGCAAGTACAGCTACAGATAGCAGATACTATAGCCGAGCAGGTGAAGTGTTGACTAAAGTAACAGGTGATGCGACATTCGAAGAAGTCGTTGAGAAATTAGGCTTATCTAAAAGAGTTGCTTCTGACATCACTGAGAAAAACAGACAAATTCCGGGTATCCCTAACTCAGACAAAATAGCAAGATGGTTATTTGATTCGGAGACTGAAGAAGGTGACATTTCCAACATCATAGACCTAAATGGAGGTTACTTAGTAGCAAGAGTAACTAAGGTTAGCGAAGAAGGGCTTCCTTCTGCTGATGATCTTAGAGACGAAGTAGAACTAAGTGTAAGAAATGAAAAGATAGCTGAGACACTTGCACCTAAGGTAGAAGCTGCTTTAGCGAGTGCTTCTAACGCTGAAGAATTGGCTATAGCTATAAAGTCTACTCCGGTTCCGATTCCAGCAATGAATTTTAACCGTACTAATCTCCCAGGTATTGGAGAAGATCCAAGTGTTGCTGGTGCAGTATTTGGAACTAAAGTAGGTGGACACTCTCACGTTATTTCAGGAAACTCTGCAGTATCTGTAGTATATGTAGACAATGAAAATCAATACACTCCTGCTGACATTACTTTGGTAAAAACTCAAATGAAACAGCAGTTAATACAAAGTGTTCAAGGTTCTATAAGAAGAGCTTTAGAAGACAAGTCAAATGTAAAAGATCTTAGATACAAGTTTTACGACAACTAAAACTTGAGAAAGACATTTCAACATATTTCATATTCAAAGGTGGGGACAGGTCCCCACCTTTGTTTTTTACACGGTTTTTGTGAAAACTCAGATATCTGGATTCCAGTTATCAATCAACTAAAGAAAACTCACACCTGTATATCCATAGACCTACCGGGGTTTGGCAACAGTGATGGTTCCAAATTTTCCTCAATAGACAAAGTAGCTAAACTTGTAGGTGAAATACTTGCACATGAGGATGCCAATAATGCAATGATATTTGGCCACTCCATGGGTGGATATGTCCTCGCCGAATGTATCGCTCTATTTGAATCCAAGATTAAGGCTGTAGGTTTTGTTCATTCTACTGCTAGAGAAGACGGTAGTGAAAAGAAAATCAATAGACAAAAGTCGATTGACTTTATAGCAAATCACGGAACCCATGAGTTCTTCAAACTCTTTGTCCCCAGTCTAGTAGCTCCAGAAAATTTAGATAGACTTCGTTTCAAGCTTACTGATATGGTCAGGTCTACTACCAAGGAAGCTGTTGTACAAGGTTTAAAATCTATGATGAATAGAAAGGATCATGTTAAAACGTTGTCTGACTTTAACAAACCGGTACTTTTCATCAAAGGCATGAAAGACAATCACTATCCTGAACTGGATATATACCATCAGGCTTCCCAATGTTCTCTAGTACAAGTGACCGCCATAGATGAAGCAGGTCACTTATCTATGTATGAAACACCTTTAAAATGCCTTGAAGCTATAGAAGAGTTTATACAATTCTCAAGTAAATTTTAGACTTACTTCTTTATTTGGAAGTCAACAAAATTTCGTTCGGCACTATTATTTACTTCTAGATGAGATACTCTAGCGAGTGCTGGTCCACTTCTACACCATTGTACCATAGAAGATACTGCATCCTCTTCACCCTCTATCTCAAACGAAACACTTCCGTCTGATTCGTTTTTCACATATCCGTTAACACCAAGGTTCATCGCTTTTTGTTTTGCTGACACCCGGAAGTAAACCCCCTGCACCTTACCTTCTACACGTACTTTACTACACTTCATAAGATGCTATTTAATTCTCTCCCATTCGGATGTACGTCCAAGCCATGTCATTCCCATCACATATCCACGTAGCATCAGCATACTCTTATCTTCTCCATCAAAATTCATGTATCCATCATACGTTTTGCCACTTTCAGGATCATAAATAGTCCCATCTTGCCATCTCTGCTCATCTTCGTCCCATGCAAATCCTTTCATAATGACCATTCCCAATCGAGGTCTTGTACGTAGTTTCTCATCCGGATTTTCAGGATCCATTTTAGGCTTACCCTCGTCATTGTTTGGATTCTTAAGCATTTCTATTTTACCATAGTACTTTCCATTCTTAGCTCTGTATATTCTAATTTGAGCTGTCTTTTCGCCATTCCAATATGTCCCTCTCACATCGTCAGGTTGTATAGTGTTAACTAAGAGAGCGTCTGAGATGAAAAACATCCCTAATGTTAGAAGTATGATTGATAATCTTTTCATGTGTTCTTTATTTTATATCATCAATTATACAAAATCTGCTCCAATTAAATTTAATTCTCATAAATATACCTGCGATAAAGTATCAGATAATGATTAAAATCACACCAAGGCTTACATGTAGATAAAAAATATCAGCCATAAGAATTTTGGAACTTTATTTGCGTTGTTCTTATTGGATTATGATCAGAAACATCACTTTACTCCTATGCATTACCCTAGTATTGGCACTAGCACCTAAAGCACAAGCTCAAGTGGGTGCCGAGGCTTTGATAGAAGCAAACAGAGCCACCTTAGAACGTAGATATGACGACGCCCTCAAGCTTTATAATGTCTATATCAATGAAAACCCAGAAGATTTTAGAGGTTATTTCAACCGTGGCACGACTAGATACAATGCCAAGATGTTCAAAGATGCAGAGAATGACTTTACCAAAACTCTGTCTCTAAATCCTATTTACAAAGAAGCCTATTACTACAGAAGCCAATGCTTTCTGAGTCAAAAAAAGTACACCCAGGCTATAAATGACTGTACACATGTACTACAGTCTGATTCCAATAGTGTTCCTTTTCTAAAACTAAGAAGCTCTGCATATCAGTCCAATGACCAAAGCAAATTAGCACTTTTGGACCTAGATAAAGCTGTAACATTATCCAAACTATCTGGGGATCTATACAAAAGAAGAGCTGAACTAAAAGTAAAAATGCACGACTACGACGGAGCTATAAGAGACTATGGTTCGGTAGAGAAACTTCTTCCTAAGTATAAAATGGTTCACTTCATAAAAGGCAACCTATATCTCAAAATAAATGAAACAGAGTTTGCTTGTGAAGAGTTTCAACTTGCGTTGGATAATCGTATAGTCGTGGCAGATAGAGCTTTTGAAAGCAACTGTCAGTAATCAAATTTACCATTTATAAAGAATGAGGGAACATTGCTCAAATTACAAGAGTGCTGTATATTTTGGTTCCGTTATTTAAGAGCAATTTACTTTTCTTTAATCTTCTTAACTTTGTAAACTAGATATGATAGGCTTCAAATTTTCAAAACTTCCTAGACACCGTAAATTCAATTATACGCCTGTGTTTTATGATGAAGCCCAGGATGAACTTCACGAACGTGTGAACGAAATAAAAAGGGAAATGGGTGAGATAGCTAGAGATGGAGACTCCGTAAAAAATAACATCCGAAAAGCGTACAAGGCTAAACAAACATCTACACGGTTTGGCACAGCTCCCGGTGCAAGCATATATGGATTGAGAGTGATTTTAATCGCAGTCATTCTTGGAGTTATTTTATTCTATCTCTGGGATTCTAACCTCTTAGAAATTATCTTCGGACACTTAAATAAGTGATGTCCGGAGTTATCCAATTATTACCTGAAAGTACTGCAAATCAAATAGCCGCTGGCGAGGTCGTACAACGACCAGCTTCAGTAGTAAAAGAACTTCTTGAAAATGCGGTAGACGCCAAAGCTACCTTGGTAAGATTGTATATCAAAAATGGAGGGTGCACACACATCCAAGTGGATGATAATGGTATAGGTATGAATGCATTCGATGCTCGAATGTGTTGGGAGAGACATGCGACATCTAAAATCACTCGTGCGGAAGACTTGTACAATCTAAACACACTCGGTTTCAGAGGAGAAGCTCTTGCTAGTATCGCTTCTGTAAGTCAGGTAGAGATGCGTACTAAATCAGAAGAAGAAAGTGTCGGGACTCGCATCGTCATCAATGCAGGAGCATTTGAAACTCAAGAAAACGTAGCTACTACACAAGGAACTTCTATCACAGTCAAAAATCTGTTTTACAATATTCCCGCACGAAAGAACTTTCTCAAAAGCATATCCGTAGAGACTAAGCACATCTTTGAAGAGTATCAACGGATAGCATTAGCTTATCCAGAAATTTCATTCGAATTTTATAATCAAGACAAAAACCTTTCAAAACTAAAAGGTGGCACTCTTAAACAACGAATTGCTAGCCTATTTAAAGTCAATGAATCAGAACTTATAGAGACGAATGAAGAAACGGAAATTGTAACTTTCAAAGGTTTCATAGGCTCTCCAAAACTAGCCAAACGTACACGAGGAAATCAATATTTAATAGCAAATGGAAGGTTTATTAAGGACCACTATTTGAGCCACGCCATCAACAGTGGATATGGCGGACTACTAGAAGACAAACATCACCCTTTTTATGTATTATTTCTGAACGTCGATCCGGCTAAAATAGACGTCAACATACACCCGACTAAGCACGAGGTCAAGTTTGAAGACGGAAGGCACGTCTATACTTTACTCCAATCGGTTATCAAAAAAAGTCTCGGTGGACATTTTGTAATCCCTACTGCAGAGCAACTGGGAAATATATCAAATACGAACTCTCCTGCTTCTTACAGACCTAGTCAACCGGATACACGATTCAATCCTTTTGACTCGCCAAAAACACGTACCCCAACTGACTGGGAAAAACTAGATGAATTACTTTCATCTCCTACCCCTCAGATACATCAACAGGAAATATTTCCAACAACAGAAACTACACCTACTAATCAGGTAGACATCCAAGAAATATTTCAAATAGAGAATGCTTATATCCTTGCCAAAATAGGGGGTGAAGTTTGGGTCATTAATCAACATCGAGCTCACTCACATGTATTGTATGAGCGATATTTAAAAAAACAAACAATAGCTTCTCAACAATTACTTTTTCCAAGAACTATAGAACTAAGTGCAGCCGACCTAAATCTATATTTTGAGATGAAGTCTGAGATCAACAACCTAGGGTTTGATTCAAGTGAGTTTGGAAAGGATGCTATTATCATAAATGGTCTACCAAGTGAGCTTAGTAAAACAGACGGTGCGGAAGTATTCGTTCAAATATTAGAAGAGTTCAAGGAAAACTATCAATCCTTGAAAATCAGTAAAACAGAAGCTCTAAAAAGAGCTACTGCACGATACGCTGCCATTAAGGCAGGGCAGTCTCTTTCACATCAAGAGATGACCGAACTCGTTGAAAATCTGCTCCTTTGTGAGCAATACACACACAATGCAGCAGGCAACACTATCATAGTAAAACTAGGAGCACAAAGTTTGGAACGCTTTTTTCAATAACCATCACAATGCAATTTAGAAGCAACCAGTTTGCCATACCTGAGGTTACCAAAAACCTTGTAATCATAAATTTCCTATTCTTCCTGGGGAAATTTGCAGCCAATTCTATGGGTATAGATTTAGACCAACACTTATCTATTTTCTATTTTAAAAGCGAGTCTTTTAGGCCTTGGCAATTGGTTTCCCATGCTTTTATGCATGCAGATCTTGGTCACTTAATTTTTAACATGCTCGCACTTTGGATGTTTGGAAGCAGATTAGAGCAAGTATGGGGTCCTAAACGGTTTCTACAGTTTTATTTCTTTTCCCTTCTAGGTGCCATTTTAATTGACTATGGAATTACACACTATCAGATTGAAAGACTTATAGCCAATATATCTTATGAAAATCTACAAACCGTAATTATAGAAGGGAGAGATCTTTTAAATAATGGAAAAAACTACATTGACCACGATCTCGGTAAGCTCAACATTTTATATAACATCCCATCTTTAGGGGCTTCCGGAGCCGTATACGGCATCTTAATTGCTTTCATGATGTATTGGCCTGATACTGAATTTAACTTATATTTTATTCTTCCTGTAAAAGTGAAGTACCTAATCCCAATCGGATTTTTCTTGAGTGTATTTTTAGACCTTACTGGTGTTCAGAATAACATTGGTCACTTTGCTCACTTGGGTGGTGCATTATTCGGCTTCTTACTAGTAAAATACTGGAATAAAAACAATAGAACGACGTTATACTAGTCCATGAGAATTTGGGATAATATTAAAACAGAATTTAGCAAAGGAAGATCTGCAGTTCATCAGATTGTACTAATCATCCTTGCTGTTTTTATATTTTCTACGTTAGTACTTCTCAGTGGTAAATTGTTCAATGCTCCGGCTAGTGACATCTTAAACTTTTTTTACCTTCCTAGTGACCTTTCTTCACTTCTTGTGAAACCTTGGACTATTGTCACCAATATATTCTTTCACTCCACTTTCGGAATTAGGCATGCTCTAGGTAATGTGCTCGCAATATATTTCATAGGTCGATTGTTAGAAGACTTCATGTCTACCCGAAGAATGTGGACCCTGTTTTTAGGAGGAGGCATATCAGGTAGCATCTTGTTTGTTGCGTTGTACAATTTACTTCCTACGTTTGAGGAGGTTGTGGGTATAAGCGTCCTTTTGGGTGCTTCAGGAGGAGTTGCCGCTATATTAGCAGGTGCCGCAATTTTCATCCCTTATTACATTTTGAGACCTTTTGGGATTTTCGAAATTACTATGCGAAATGCGTGCGTACTCATGCTATTTATTATGCTCACCTACCCTATTATAGATGGTAATCTTGGCGGTTTCTTTGCTCATCTAGGTGGAGCCATATTCGGGTCTATATTTATTCTAAATCTACAAGGCAAAATAAACATTCCTAAATTTGAGATAAAGCTTCCTCAAAAGAAAGCGAAACTCAAAACTGTAAAAGGCGGAAGGGCTAAAGAAGCAGATACTGCACCTGGTTCAAGTAATAGACCGAAGCAAGAAGAAGTAGATGCTATCCTGGATAAGATATCAAATAGCGGCTATGATAGCCTAACTAAAGAAGAAAAAGAACTCCTTTTTAAAGCAAGTGAATAAGTGAAATTCCTATCAAAGAAAATATTGGATTTGCTCAATGCTGCTGCTATTTTAGGTCTATTAATTTCCTATCTAGCACCATATGTAGACCCATTGGATTTTTGGCCTATTTCATTTTTTGGCCTCACTTTCAAATTTTGGTTGGTGCTTAATGTTGGTCTTCTCCTGTTATGGATATTTCTCCGAAAAAAACGTTGGTTGTACAATGGTTTATTCCTTTTACTTGGCTATTCATTCATAGCTAGGAACATACAATTTAATACTCCAAAGACATCTCCATCAGACATAAAAGTTGCCTCATTCAATACCGCCGTGCAACAGGTGTTTAGCGAAGGAAACACTTCAGAATCTATCGACAAGTACTTAGCAGACAATGATGTAGATATCGCCGTGCTCATCGAGTGGCTAGATAAAAAAGGAAAAATTAGCAAAAAACACTTTCCTCATCAGCAGTTTGCTGAGTTGTACGCATACAGAAACCAATACAATTATGGTCTTAAGATAGTATCTAAGCATAAAATATTGCACTGGGAGAGAATAAAGTACAATCACATAACCAATAACCTTGCTGCCTTTTTTGACATTGACATCAATGGTACTGTGGTGCGATTTGTAGCTGTACACCTGCAGTCCAATGGGATTTCGTCTAAAGACTATCATAAACTTGTAAATGTGGAGCTAGATGATGAGTATAAAGAATATGCGTTAGACTTTGTAAAGAGTCTAAGAGTACCTATTCAGCGTAGATCAATCCAAACTAAAACAGTACTTGAAAGTATAGAAAATAGCCCGTATCCTGTGGTGATTTTAGGGGATTTCAATGACACGCCACAGAGCTTTACCTACCAGCAGCTTAAGCAAGGCCGAAAAGATGCATTCACCGAAAGAGGAAGTGGATGGGGAGCAACGTATCTAAAACCTTTTCCAATGCTTCGTATAGACTATATTTTGCACGACGAAGAACTCCAGTGTACCTCTTATAAATGCACTCGGGAGATTAGATCGGACCACGCCCTTGTACAAGCTAGTTTTAAAATAAAAGAATAAAACCATGGACTTTATCCCAAAAGAAATAGCACAATATTCAGAAAATCATACTTCTCCAGAGACACAACTTCTAAGTGATCTAAATCGAGATACCTATTCAAATGTGCTCATCCCTAGAATGCTCTCAGGTCACCTTCAGGGAAGAGTACTCAGTATGTTTTCAAAAATGCTACGGCCTAAAGCAATACTAGAGATAGGGACTTACACTGGGTATTCTGCTCTTTGTATGGCTGAAGGCCTTCAAGATGGCGGTGTTCTTCATACTATAGACATCAATGAGGAGCTTGAGACTCGAATTAGGAAATTTGTGGACCAATCTCCGTATGCTGACAATATCACACTTCACATAGGCAACGCACTAGAAATAATCCCTGCATTAGAAGAATCATTTGACTTAGTGTTCATAGACGCTGATAAAGATAATTATGGACAATACTATGACCTACTGATAGACAGACTGCCAAGCGGAGCTATAATCATAGCAGACAATGTACTATGGAGTGGTAAGGTTGTAAATGACACTCAATTACTAAAAGATAAAGACACTAAAGCTCTGGCTGAGTTCAACAAGAAAATTCACCTTGACGACCGTGTAGAAAACGTCCTTATGCCTATAAGAGATGGACTGATGGTAGTTCGAAAAAAGTAGGTTGAGAAATCTAATTTAGCTTAATAAGCTTACTGTTACTAACCGTAAAAATACCTAATCCTCCATCTACATTGGAAGGCAGTGGAGTAGGTTCAGAAAATGGATTATCAGGCTCATATGTTTCGTATACCTTTCCATATTGATAGTGCTTTTCTGTGATAGCACTCAGGAGAATAAAAAGTTTTGGGTTCTCTCCATTGTATTCTGATTTCCAAGTATAAAAATCTGTAGACAGTCTAATAGATCCATCAACAACCTTGTCTAAGGTAAAGTACTCTTTGGTCGACCAAGCTTCTACTGTGTCCGAACCATAATCAGAAAAAGCCTCTATTCTGTAATAATGTTCTTTGTCATCCGTAATGGGTATGTCAATTACCAATTGGTATTCTGTCTCCCATTCCATTATTACTGAATCTAACTTGACAGTGTAGCTCGGTATCTCATCAGGAACAATGACAGAACTAGTCAATTCACCAAAATCATCTGTTTTTACAACCAACTTTACCTCATCTCCACTTTGTAAATCTACCGTTCCTAAATGTCCATACTCGTCATTAAACATATGGTTAAACTCATATTCTTTTCCTTGCACATAAACCTTAGCCTCTGCATTTTGAATCACTTCGTAATCATTATTCGTAGATTCATTTATTATAGGCTTTGACTTCGTCAAACTCATTTTTGGCAGGTTACTTAGTTGATTAATATTTGCAAACACTACTCCTTTTACTGGAATCTCTGGCACAGGCACATTCTCTAAGACAGTCTGACAACTACTAATAACTGTAACTAAAATTGTTAGATATAATATGTTCTTCATCCCTAATTAAATTTATAATTCCAACTTACTGAAGGCAATAATGGAAACAAGCTTACTTGTTTCAAAACTTGTTTGCTATTAAAATCGAATCTCTTTTCAGGACCAATTGTATAGTAAAATGGGTTTCTTCGATTGTACAAATTGTATGCACTAAACTCCCAGGTGCGGACTCCTCTTTTTTTCTTTTTGGACACTTGTAGACCTATATCTGCTCGATGATACGCCCTCATTCTAAAATCATTTCTATCCGTATATTCAGTACCGGGTCTAAAAAAATCAAACTGCTCAAGAGATGATCTAGACCCCAAAGTACTTGACTGATACGTACTGAGAGGAAGAGTTATCGCATTTCCAGTCCCATACACCCAAGTAGCACTTAGTGTCATATTTTCTTTGATTTTGTACTGTGCTACGACAGAAATATCGTGACGACGATCGTACCTAGCAGAGAAACGCTTGCCATCGTTTAGATCATCAAACTGGTGAGTCGTCCAGGCTAATGTATATCCAACCCATCCTGTGAATTTACCTTGTTTTCGTTGTACTAAAAACTCTGCTCCATAACTCTCACCTTGTCCACTAGTAATATTGTCCTCCCATGAGACCGATTCCGCTCCTTCAGCACCATCTACTTGTATAGCTAAGAAGGATGCTCCTTCCTTATACCCA
The DNA here is from genome assembly GCA_049609445.1 of Bacteroidia bacterium. Classification (GTDB taxonomy): domain Bacteria; phylum Bacteroidota; class Bacteroidia; order NS11-12g; family UBA9320; genus UBA9320. The sequence goes on from JBMYYN010000016.1 coordinate 15,954, forward strand.
ATGATATTATTCATGGTCTTATAATATCCTTCCACCGTAAGACTAAAGTTTTGTTTCTCAAAATCTTTTGCTACACCCAAGGCTACTTGTTGTGAATTTTGCGGCTTCACTTTTTCTGTAGCAGGAACCCATAGATCCGTAGGTAGTCCTACTCCGCTAGTGCTCAATAAATGAATGTACTGATTCATAGTAGCATACGATGCCTTGAGAGCTAAGTCGCTTTTTATATTATAAGAGAAGGCTGCACGTGGCTCAGGATTCACATAGGTCTTATCTCCACTTGTAAATGTGCTTAAACGAACTCCATAAAGTGATTTCAGTCTTCTATTTATTTTCAATTCGTCTTCTATATACAACCCTGACTCAATAGACTTATATTTTGTCTTTCTGTTCAGGTCCTCCCCGAATATTTGATCTTTGAGAACTAACGCATCCGGAGTAAATGTATGATGGGTTATCACTCCTCCAAATTTCACCTTGTGCTTATTGTTTGCATACCAGTCAAAATCTTGTTTGAGACTGAAATCTTCTATCCCAGAACCATATCGTAGTGAAAAAACATTACTATTATTCTCCTCTTCATTTGCTTCTATGGCAAGTTCATAAAAACTATAAATCAATGACGTATTCGAAAATAACTTGGGACCAAAAAGGTGATTCCATCTAGCAGTTCCAGTGGCATTTCCCCAACCAAAATTCACTTTAGTTTTGTATGATTGATTTTCAAACTTTTCTTCATTATTGAGGTAGAACTTGTCTCTTCCAAAATACCCGCTAACGTACACTCTATTCTTATCATTAATCTCGTAATTAGCCTTGGCATTGAGATCATAAAAGTAATATCCAGCGGTGTTTCCATTATTAACTGCCAAAATAATAGGCTGTGCTAACGCATCAATATAGGTTCTCCTGCCTGAAACTATGAATGAGCCTTTCCCTTTGGCAAAAGGTCCTTCTAATACACCTTTGGAAGATATAAGTCCAATACCTACCTCTCCTGTATACTTTTCCTTGTTCCCGTCCTTCATATTCATGTCTATTACAGATGATAGTCTGCCTCCGTATCTAGCCGGAAATCCACCCTTGACCAGCTCTACGCTTCGAAGTGCGTCTCCATTGAACAATGAGAAAAAACCAAATAAATGCTGAGCATTGTACACCGTAGCCCCATCCAAAATAATAAGATTTTGATCTGGTCCTCCACCTCTAACATACAATCCACTTTGACCTTCACTTCCGCTTTGAACACCGGGCATCAGTTGCAAGACTTTCAATACATCCTTTTCGCCTAAAAGAGCAGGTATATCTTTAATGGTCTTAATAGGAATCTCGATCGTGCTCATCTGCACCTCTTCGGAAACTTTCTTGTAAGACTTAGAACCCTTTATTACAACTTCTCCAATTTCTTTTTGTGTCGACGACAACTCTACATTCACGACTTTGTCTGCGTCTATGGTTACGGTCTTCTCTACAGTACCATATCCTACGAAACTGTATAGAACAGTGTGAGTCCCTGCAGGCAATTGCATGGCATAGTAACCAAAATTGTTGGAAACAGTTCCCGCTGATTTATCCGAAGTATAGACTGTCACCCCGAGTAGAAGTTCCTTGCTTCCTTGTTCTTTGACATATCCAGATAGGGTGTACGTGGTTTGACCTGACGCCTCTATCAAGCACAGAGAAGCCATCATCAGAAACAAAACTTTCTTCATTTTTACAATTACGTCTAACTAACGCAAAGGTTACTGGATTATTGGACTATTCCTTCTCTTCTACAAAATCTTGCAGATAACTGAATGTTTCTGTAAGATTTCCTCCAGAAGTCATCCGGGCTCTTTTTAGAACCCCATCCTTATCTCCTTCTACAAGAAGAGGGATAATATGCTCCAACATCAAAGTACCAAATTCTGTACTCGCATTTTTAGGCATCTCCGTTGGAAGGTTGGTCACAGCCATCACATCTATGGTGTCTTCACCATAAGGCTCCACTTGTTTTTGTTTGGACCTGCTCCATCCGAAGGTCGGATTATAGATGTCCGTCGCTTCCATGGTAATCGGAACACTTCCCTCTACGTCACAAGTAATATCTGCTATGACCTGTACTGCAAAATTGGATGCTTTGGTATCCTTCTTTTCAAACAAAGGCGGCATGTCATCTTCCCAATACATTCCATTAATTATAATGTCTGAATAGGGAGTATAATTATCAAACTCGCAACAATAAGCTTCATGATTATTATAAAAATACTGCTCATCCCAGTCTCCACCATCTTTTCTGTGATACAAGTCCCAACTGGTCAGCTGTGTGAAATAAGCTCCTCGCGGTGGCTGAGAAATATACTCTTGTGGAGTCGCTTCCTTAATCTTCATAAGCTCCAATACCTCCCTTATACCTTGAGCTACTCTTCCATTTCCAGTGTATACGACCCTCGTTT
>JBMYYN010000017.1:0-17761 GCA_049609445.1 Bacteroidia bacterium
GGCAGGTAGAAGGTAAAGAGAGAGCTCAAAATATGGTTGCCCAGATGGATGCCGAAGGTTTCGGTAACTGTACCAATACTGGAGCTTGTGAAGTTGAGTGTCCTAAGGGCATAGACTTGAGTAACATAGCTCGTATGAACCGCGAATTCATGTCCGGTTCTCTAAAAGGATAAAACTCGATGTTCTCAGGAATTATCGAGACACTAGCTACCCTTCGTCGTATAGAGAAGGAAGGGTCAAATATTCATTTTACTTTTCGTAGTGAGTTTACTAATGAGCTTAAAGTAGATCAGAGTGTTGCCCATAATGGAGTGTGTCTGACGGTTACATCTATTCAAGGAGATGAATACACCGTTACGGCTATCGAAGAAACTCTTAGATTAACAAATCTTGGTACTTTAGTGGTAGGCGAGAACGTAAATTTTGAAAGGTGCATTCGTTTGAATGATAGGTTAGATGGTCATATCGTCCAAGGGCATGTGGATGGACGGGCACACGTAGTTTCTGTCAAAAAGAAAGACGGAAGTTGGGAATATGAATTTGAATTAGATTCAGAATTTGCTGACATAAATGGTCACGCAGCCGAGAAATTGATTATTCAAAAAGGCTCCATTACTATCAATGGTACAAGCCTAACGGTGACCCATATCGATGAAAAACGATTTGGTGTAGCTATCATTCCTTATACATTTGAGCATACCAATTTTCACACCTTTGAAGAAGGGACAATGGTGAATATAGAACTAGACGTATTAGGAAAGTACGTAGCTAGATTGAACGAGTAGATTATTTGGGTATGTTGGATACCTTTGTCTTATGAATATCTTGAAATACGTAGGAATTTTTATGCTGTTTGTTGCAGCAGCTGTTTTAGGAATGATATTACTCGCTCCAAAAGAGGTGAGTGTTCAAGTAAATGAGGATATCAATGCTCCGATTGAAGAGGTGTTTGACGCGGTAACGAACCCGAACAAACTTGTTAATTGGGTAAATGGAGTAGCTAGTGTGCGTCAAATTATAGGAGACGGACCAGGTGTAGATGCTGAGTATAAATTATCTTTTGAGGGAGAAGGGCAGATGACCATGACGCAAAAAGTCGATCTGTTTGAAGAGAATAACGAGTATGCTTATACTGGAACCGTACAGGATTTTATGGAAGTCAATTCACGAACGACATTTGAGGCTTTAGATAGCAATAAAACCCGTATTTCGGTTTATCTGACCATGAGACCTTTGAGCTATAAAATGAAGATGTTTATTTATGCCGAAGAGACTCATAAAGCCAACGCAGCTATGAACAATACTCGCTTAAAGGAGTATCTTGAAAAGAAGTAATTAAGCTATTTTCTCCCAGTCCTTGTACCCTTGCTTATTCTTCATGAAGAGTTTTAGACTTTGATGGTTTTCATAATGAGGGTCCTCTTCTAGCAATTCTACTATAGCTTTTCTGGCAGTTTCTGCAATGTGAGCATCAGTAGTAAGCGACGACAATGTCAATTGATCTAATCCGCTCTGTCTTGTTCCGGCGATATCTCCAAAACCTCTTAGCTGCATGTCTATTTCACTTAGTTCAAATCCACTGGTGGTCCTCACCATGGCTTTGAGTCTAGTAGTTGCATTTTCACTTAGTTTCTTGCTGCTCAGAAGAATACAGTAGCTTTGTTCTGCACCTCGACCTACTCGGCCACGTAACTGATGCAGTTGCGATAGTCCAAATTTCTCGGAACTTTCTATGATCATAATACTGGAATTGGGTACATTGATCCCAACTTCTATCACTGTAGTACTTACTAGAATATTGGTTTTGCCATCAGCAAAATCCTTCATCTTTGCTTCTTTATCAGAAGGCTTCATCTTGCCATGAAGCATTTCGACTTGATATTCTGGTCTAGGGAAGAATTCAAGCAACTGGTCATATCCATTGTTAAGATCTTTGTAATGAAGTGTCTCACTTTCCTCTATAAGCGGGTAAACTATATAGGCTTGTCGTCCTTTGGCAATCTCATCTTTCATAAACTGCCATACCTTTTCTCTAGCAAAACCAAACCGATGTACAGTTTTAATGGCTTTTCTTCCAGCAGGCATTTCATCTATGACACTGTAGTCAAGGTCACCATACACGCTCATGGCCAATGTTCGAGGAATAGGGGTCGCAGTCATGACGAGAACATGTGGGTTTTGTTTCCCTTTGTCCTGAAGTTTTGCTCTTTGAGCTACACCAAATCGATGTTGTTCGTCAATTATCACAAGTCCGAGATTGTTGAATTTGACTTTGTCTTCAATCAGTGCGTGCGTTCCTACCAGAAGTTTAATTTCTCCACTTTCCAACTGCTCGTGAAGAATTCTTCTATTTTTTGCGGTAGTTGATCCTGTGAGTAGACCTATTTTGAGTCCTATCTTTTCTGCAAGTTCTTTGAGTCCGATGTAGTGTTGTATAGCCAATATCTCGGTAGGAGCCATTAGGCTGGACTGAAATCCATTGTCCACTGCCATCAAAATAGATAGAAAAGCCACAATAGTTTTTCCACTCCCGACATCTCCTTGAAGCAGCCTATTCATCTGTTCGCTCGAGCATAAATCTGTCTTTATTTCTCGCAGTACTCGCTCTTGGGCTCCAGTTAATTTGAATGGAATATGGTTCAAGACAAAATCCTCGAATTTTGGATTATTAGGATTGAAGGTAATTCCGGTTGTAGCTTCTTTCCGTGCAACTTTTTGAAAAATAAATGGAAGTTGAAGGAAGAAAAGTTCTTCAAATTTGAACCTATACTGAGCCGCATCTATATGTCTACTACTGGGAGGCTGATGTATGAACCTAAAAGCTTTATCCCTTGGGATAAGCTTATACTTAAGACACATTTGTTCACTAAATATCTCAGGAATGGTATAGTTAGGATCATTTATCAAATTGGATGTTATTTGACGAAGGACCTTGCTTTCAATTCGCCTGGTTTTCATCATTTCAGTCGTGTGATAGACCGCTTCCAATGCTGATGCATTTTTTCTGTTCTCTGCGGTGTCAACTTCTGGATGTGAGATGTTAATCTTCCCTTTGTAGTTAGTAGGTTTTCCAAATACTATTATCTCTTTGCCTACAGGAAGGTTTTTCTTGATCCATTTTATTCCCTTGAACCATACCAATTCTATTTGATCTACCCCATCGGTAAAATGTGCCACTAATCGACCTCCACGCTGTTGCCCTATTTCTTCAGTCCGCACTATCATTCCGCGGAGTTGGATGTACGCTGAGTCAGCTTCTATTTCCGAAATTTTGTAAAATCGAGATCGATCGACATACCTAAACGGGAAATGCATCAACATGTCTTCAAACGAGAATACGCCAAGTTCTTTGCCCAGTACTTCTGCTCGAACCGTTCCTACACCTTTTAAGAATTTTATGTCTGATTTCAGAAACTCGTTCATGGGAAAAAGTATTTGCTAATAAAAGCACCGATTTCCATCATCCATGCTATGCCGACATGCACGATGATGCCACCTACGATGGACCTGCTGTAGTATGCTACAATACCAAGTAGGCTTCCTCCAAAAAATGAGCTTATGAGTTCTCCCATTGGCTTGTTCCAGTGTATGACCAGATAGATGTACGCCATGGGGAGAATAGCACGTGGCCCTACTATGCCTACAAACGCTAGTATCATAAATCCTCGAAAGAAGAATTCGATACTGAAAAAATCAAGACCATATAAAAACTCGTATAGTGCGAAATGTTTCCAATGCTGCGAATTGGCAAAATCTAGAGATGCTATTTTTTGAACTCTAGGGTAGGAGGTCAAAAAATCTGCTTGTGTACTCGCTGCTGCTATCAATGGGACCATAAGTGCCAGCATGATGAAGTAGGGTTTTGTGTCAAAATTTTTGGTAGTAAAGCCGTAAAAAGGTTGATTTTTCTTGTCTGTAAACCTCCAATACAACCAAATACCTATGAACAGGAAACCACCTCTTGCTATTGAGCTAACTATTTTTTTGAGCCAATCATAATGTTCGTAGGAAGTGAGGCTTAGCATGAGGTCATCCAAGTGCCACCCGATAACACTTCTTCCTGAGAAAATCCCGACACCAAATATGATGAGAAACCAAAATTTGGGTTCCTTCCAAAAGTGCCATTCGTGATGAAATAGGCTGCTGACGAAGTAGCCTAAAAGTAGTGGCAATCCGTAGAGTACCATGTGAAAGCTGAATCGGTATTCTGCAAAGTACGCCTTGTACCACCAATGTGTCAATAGAGATTGATTCCCCCAGTCTGAAGGAATGTATTTGTAGTATCTGAAGAAGCAAAAACCAATTAAAAAAATAATAGCAACGAAAAGTTCTCCCTTTCTAAAGTGATAGATATAGAAATCTTTGATATATCCGAGAATTTTTTTTAGACCCAGAAATACTAAGAACTTGATAATTAGCTCAATCAGTTTAGGCCATTTCTTGACCCAAGCATTAATTTGTTGAGGTTTGTTGTCCACTTTGTCTTTAATGTAAACAATATTAAAACAAAGAAGTGTAATGAAAAACAGTACTGTTTCATTTTAACATAAACCGGTAACTACTTATCACGATTGATGTTCGAAATTCCTTCAAAACAGAGTTATTATTGCAATAGACAATGAACGTAGTGTTTATAGGTTATCTAGCTTTTGTCATTGGCATATTCGCTTTTACAATAGCTATGTATTATCATCTAAGAATGTCTTTTAGATTTATGGTGATTAGACAAGATATTTCACTATGGAAGCGAGGTAGTTTGTTTCTTCATAATAAGCTTAACGATGTCAAGTTGGATTATTACTTCAAGCGTTTTTTAAGATTCAGTGCACTTACCATTTTATTGATAATCTTAGGTGGTTTCTTATCGTCACAATAGACCACAATTTCCTCAAAACCAACACCCTAAAAAGTTATCCATTTTAGTGTGTAAAAGCACTTAGATAGATCTTCTAAATTGAATCTAAAATTCAACTATACTTGTAATGTATCGAGTTGACAATATTTCTACCTTAGGAAAAGTCAACGAGTCTATCATTAACTATAAATAATTTAAAAGTGCCAAAATTCTCCCATTTACATTGCCATAGTCAGTTTTCATTGCTTGATGGAGCATCGCCTATAGATGACATGTTTGCCAAGGCTAAAGCTGATGGTCAACGTGCAGTAGCTCTTACTGATCACGGTAACATGTTCGGAGCTTTCAAGTTTGTAAATTCTGGACTAAAACATGGAGTCAAGCCCATAGTCGGTTGTGAATTTTATATGGTGGAGGATAGAACCAGAAGATCGTTTGTGGGTGACACAAAAGACAAAAGGTATCATCAGTTGATTCTAGCGAAGAATCAAAAGGGGTACGAGAATTTGTCATTACTCTGTTCCATTGGATATATGGAAGGACTTTATGGTAAGTTCCCAAGAATAGATAAGTCGGTATTAAAGAAATATAGTGAAGGGCTAATTGCAACATCATGTTGTATAGGAGCAGAAATACCACAAGCTATATTATTCAAAGGGGAGGAAGAAGCAGAGAAACTTGTCAAGGAGTACATTGATATTTTCGGAGAGGATTTTTACATCGAGTTACAGCGTCATGGTATTCAAAATATAGATGGTACCGGGATGAGCCAAGAGGATGTCAATCAGGTATTGATAAAGTTCGCTCAGAAGTACGACCTGAATGTGATAGCTACAAATGACTCTCACTATATGGAAGAAGAGGATGCTATGCCTCATGATATACTTCTTTGTGTGAATACTGGTTCTAGACTCACAGATCCAAAAGGCTATGGTAAAGGGATGCGTTTTGCCTTTCCTAACAATGAGTTCTTTTTTAAAACTCAAGAGGAGATGGGGAGACTATTTGCTGATATCCCAGAAGCTTTGGACAACACCAATATCATCGTAGATAGTATTGATACACCTAAATTGACACGTGATGTATTGCTGCCTAATTTTACGATGCCACCTGAGTTTAAGACTCAAGATGATTATCTTAAATTCTTAACGTTTGAAGGTGCTAAGAGAAGGTATCCAGAGATTACTGCAGATATAGAAGAAAGACTTTTATTTGAGTTGTCGGTTATCAAAGACTCTGGGTATCCGGGGTACTTCTTGATTGTACAGGATTTTACTAGTGTCGCACGAGAAATGGGTGTTTCTGTAGGACCTGGTAGAGGATCAGCTGCCGGAAGTGCGGTAGCTTATTGTCTAGGAATCACAAATGTTGACCCGATAGCGTACGATTTACTTTTTGAGCGTTTCTTGAATCCGGAGCGTGTATCTCTTCCTGATATTGATATTGATTTTGACGATGAAGGTCGTCAAAAAGTAATAGACTATGTGGTAGAAAAGTATGGTCAAAAGCAGGTCGCACAGATTATAACTTATGGTAGCATGGCTGCAAGATCTTCTATAAAAGATGTGGGAAGAGTGATGGATGTACCGTTGGCGGAAGTCAACAAGATAACAAAGGCATTTCCAGATCACCTCAGTGCCAACTTGAATAAAGTCCTTGGAGCTGACGGTATACAACCTAAGCTGAAAGGGGCCATGAATGCCGATCAAGTAAAGGCTGCAGAAGACTTTAGAGACTTAGCCGAAAAGGACGACGAGATAGGTAAGCTAATAAGGACGGCAAAACGTCTAGAGGGGTCAGTAAGGAATACAGGGATACATGCTTGTGGAGTGATTATCACACCAGACGATATAACCAAATATGTGCCTGTCACCACAGCAAAGGATTCCGATCTGCTAGTGACTCAGTTTGACAATAGTGTGGTAGAGGATGCTGGGCTACTGAAGATGGATTTCTTGGGATTGAGAACACTAACAATCATTAAGGATGCAGTAGAAATAATAAAGAACAAACACGATGTGGTCATCGTTCCCGATGAGATACCATTGGACGATAAGAAGACGCTTGAATTGTTTAGTAGAGGAAATACAAATGGAGTCTTTCAGTTTGAGAGCCCTGGCATGCAGAAAAACTTAAAACTGCTTAAACCAGATAAGTTCGAGGATTTAATAGCCATGAATGCTCTTTATCGTCCTGGTCCGATGGAGTATATCAAAGACTTTATCGCACGTAAGCATGGTAGACAAGAGATAGTCTATGACCTAGCAGATATGGAAGAATACCTGCAGGATACTTATGGTATCACTGTATATCAAGAGCAGGTGATGCTTCTCTCACAGAAACTTGCCGGATTCACCAAAGGTCAGGCAGATAGTCTCAGAAAGGCTATGGGTAAGAAAAAAATCGAGGAGATGAATAAGCTCTTTGACTTGTTTATAGCTCAAGGTACAGAGAGAGGGCATAAGGAGGAAACACTTAAGAAAGTTTGGAAAGATTGGGAAGCTTTCGCCTCATACGCATTTAACAAGAGTCATAGTACATGCTACGCATATTTGGCATTCCATACCGGTTATCTCAAGGCTCATTACCCAGCAGAGTTTATGGCTTCGGTGCTTACACATAACATGAAAGACATAAAGAAAGTCAGTTTCTTTATGGATGAATGTAAATGGATGGGAATAGATATCAAAGGACCAAGCGTAAACGAGAGTGAGCAGAAATTTAGTGTAAATAAGGACGGTGCTATTCGATTTGGTCTAGCGGCTATTAAAGGTGTGGGAGGTACAGCAGCTGAAGAGATAATCAGAGAACGAAGAGAAAATGGCGAGTATTCGAGCATTTTTGAAATCTGTAAGCGTGCAAACCAAAGAGTTGTAAACAAGAAGTCATTAGAGAATTTAGCAATAGCTGGAGCATTTGACGAATTTGGGTCTAATCGTAGTAGTTATGTCACTGAAGTGGCTGGGAATACAGGAGTTAGTCTTGCCATCAAGTTTGGAAATCAAGTGCAGAATGATCAGTTTAATAACCAAGCATCACTGTTTGGTGCGGCAGGTACTATGGAGATTAAAGAGCCTAGTTTACCTATTATAGATGACTGGACTCTGATGGAGAAGTTGCAGCAAGAAAAAGAACTAGTAGGTATATACATATCCGGTCATCCTCTCAATAACTATAAATTTGAGATAGAGCACTTTACGACACATAATTTTATTCAATTGGAAGAAAAGAATTTGGAGCTTGTTGGTGCTGAAATAAAACTTGCTGGTTTGATCACCACAGTAAGAGATGCAGTATCAAAAAATGGGAAGCCTTTCTGTATTTTTACGATGGAGGATTTTAGTGGAACTAGAGAGTTCGCTCTTTTCGGTGAAAAGTATACTCAATTCAAAGGTTGGATAGAGCTTAATGCTCAAATTTTTATCACAGCTAAAGGAGAAAAGAGTTATAGGGATCCTGAGAAGCTTGACCTAAACCTTCAAACGATGACATTCTTGGAAGACACGGTGGATAGTCAACTGAAGAAGGTCACAATAAGCATAGAAGCAGCTCAGGTAACGGAGGAACTTATGCAAGAAATATTTGACCTCGTAGACGAACGAGGAAAAGTAAAATTAGGTTTTAAGATTTACAGCTCGGATAAGAAAAAGGTGGAAGCCTCTTCATCTAGGTACAAACTCAAAATGGATGAGATAACGAAAACTAAATTGGAAAATTTAGGACTCGATTTCAGGTTTAATTAGAAGGGAAGTTTAAATACTCGTACTTCATTCCAAAACTAACAGTCTCTGTATAGTCTACAGGAACATCGAAATTGATTCCTAATACATCTACTGTGACAGTACCTACGTATTGGACTTCAAGTGATTTGTCTAAGAAGCTTTTTAATGCGTTTTTTAAGAATCCTTTGTTTTCTTTCATTAGACTTTGAGGGTTGAATGAGAAATTTACTGGAACTTTAAAATCGCTTGATTTAGGAACTTCAATTGAATGCTCCTGATCAATTTCAGTAACTTCTACATCATTCACAATAATTTTGATATTGGAGTGTGTCAATTTTCCTGAAATCTCATTTGGGTTATTATAAATGGCGTTTCCAGTCATGACAACTTTGGATTTATTGGCTGACTTAATTTTAAGATTTTCAAGATTCTCAAAACTTGGAGATTTAGGGCCAGAACAACCGGTTATAAAAAATAGTACTAAAATGCTTAAGATGCTCGATGACCAATATTTCATATTCTGATTTTTTTGTGTAATTTTATCGCAAACTAACCAATAAAAAAATAATTAATTAAATGGAAAAGGCTTTCAATAAAATATTATTAGCGTATGACAATAGTGATGCAGCAAAGGCTGCTTTACAGAGTGCATATGGAGTGGCGTCAAAATTCAATTCTCAAATATCCGCACTTGTAGTTTCAGGTAAGGATACTGACCTTGAAGGTTCAGTAGCAGCTCTCGAGATGTTCAACAAAGAGAAAGGGATTAACATGGAAATTATAGAGCGTCAAGGAGCTGTGTATGATGAAGTGATAAAGCTTGAGAAACAAGGTGAGTACGAAATGATTCTTCTAGGGTCGCACGGTTCTAGCGGATGGAGAAAACTGTGGATGGGAAGTAATGCATTCAAGGTAATCAGTAGTTCAACCTGCCCGGTAATCAGTGTTACTGAATCTGCTGCTTCTCCGGAGTTAAAAAACATTTTACTCCCAATTTCTGATTCAAGAAATACAAGACAGAAAATCCCGTATGCTATAGAAATGGCTAAAGCTTTTGGTGCTACTATTCATGTTATAGGGGTTTCAAAAAGTGATTCTTCTGAAACGAAAAAACACATTTCATCCTATTTACATCAGACTGAACAATTTTTGGAGAAAAAAGGAATTAAGTTCACAAGTAGAATGGATCTCGGAGTGAAAGTAGCTGAACGCTGTATTGAGTACGGTGAAGAAGTAAAAGCTGGACTGATGGTGATAATGACTGAGACGGAAAGCTCAGGACTTTTCATGGATTCATATTCGCAACAACTTGTAAATAATAGTACAGTTCCGATAATGAGTGTACACAGTAGAGATACTCGACTTGCAGGAGCAGCTGGGTACTAATCTCTAATTAAAATAAAAGATATAATAACCAAAGGAAGCCTTGACTTGAAAGTCGGGGCTTTTTTTATAAGCCTTTGTTTTTGATGACCACACCTGCAGCTGGCTGGGCAGTAGGCATGATGATCAGTTCATTGATGTTTACATGACGAGGTCTACTCAATATAAACCAAATAGCATCTGCAATATCCTGTGCTACTAGGTTCTCAAATCCATTGTAAACATTCGATGCTTTCTCTTCGTCTCCATCCATTCGCACTATCGAAAACTCAGTTTCAACTGCACCTGGATTTACGCTAGATACTTTTATCCCTGATTCTGCAAGTTCACGCCTCATGGCTTTATTCAAGGCGTCCACCATGTGTTTTGTCCCACAGTATACATTGCCGTTTGGATACACTTCCTTACCTGCTATAGATCCGATATTTACTATGTGCCCTTTTGTTTTTCGGAGCAGAGGAATCATGTTCTTCGTCACAAATAGAAGTCCTTTAATATTGGTATCTATCATTCTATTCCAATGATCGATGCTACCATCTTCTATGTTTTGTAAACCGGCGGCAAGTCCCGCATTGTTTACAAGGACGTCGATGGCTTCCCATTCCTTTGGAAGAGTGTTGATATACTCGGTCACATCCTCAGAATTTCTCACGTCTAGATGCATCAAGTGAGTTTTGATGCCAAATTCCTCTTGAAGTTCCTTGGCTTGACTTTCTAGTCTTTCTAATCTACGACCATTGAGTATTAGATCGTACCCTTCGCTAGCTAAAGTACGTGCAGTAGCCTCTCCGATACCCGCTGTCGTTCCAGTGATAAGTGCTATCGCCATTATTCGCCTTTAAACATTTTGATAATATCCTCATTGCTCATGCTGAGCATGCCAGATTCTATGATTTTTCTTACCTCAGGAGCTTTTGCATCTTCAGGATACTCACTTAAAAAAGTAGTATAGTACTTTTTAGCAGCCTCCTCATCCTTGAGGTATTCCCATGAGATAAATCCTGCACGATAGATTAGGTCACCTTTATTTTCATATTCAGGAAATGAAGATATCGCTGCGTCTAAACTCTTTAAAGCTTCAGGAAATCTTCCAACAGCCGTGTGAGCCATAGTCAGTCTCTCGTAGTCCGTCGGCTGAGTATTGTTTCCTTCTTCTATTTTGTTGTTATATATCTTGATGATGTCCTGCCATTGAGCCGCTGATGGCACATCTCTATCTAACACTTCTGAGATTAATTCATCAGCCATATTATACTTCTTGCTTTGACTTTTTAAGATAGCTAGGTTGATTGCTGCGTTTCTGAATCGCTCGGTACTATCATCTCTTGTGATATACTCAGCAAGTAAAGGAGCAGCTTCTTCTACATTGTTTTCATAAAAATAATACTGGGCAGCAGCGTATAAAAAGTTGTTTGCTTCAGCATCCTTGTATTTAGAACCGTAGGCTTTGTGAAGGCTAGCGAGTTCTTTTAAACCTTCTTCGGTGCCTAGCTTGTCTGAATTGTCATAGGAACGTATCTCTGCTAAAAGACTCTCTTGGTTATTCGAGCAAGCAAATAATGTGGCTGCTAACATCAAGTAAAAAGTATATTTTTTCATTTTCTTAATTTCTAATATTGGTTGGTTTGCAAAAGTACTAAGGTGCAAGCATATAAAGCTTCAATCCCGTTTTCATTCGCGAGTTTTACAAGCTCGTCATTTTCTGTGCCCGGGTTAAATATGACCCTTTTCGGAGCTAATCTAAGAATGTTCTCATATAGCGGCACTTGCAACTTTGGATTAATGTAAAGTGTTATTGTGTCAATTGACTCATTTGAAGGCCATTCGTTTTGTATAGTGATACCCCTAATCTCACCTTTTTTTATGCCATATAGAACTACAGAATGATCAAAGTCCAAAAGCATATTTGCAGCTTTGAAAGCGTATCTTGTGGGGTTAGGTGAAGCCCCTATTATCAAGGTAGGCTTAGTCTGCGGCATATCCGAGATAATTGAATGGAGTTATGTTGCTTATCTCACTTTTTACAGAATCAGATACGTCTAGTTTAGTGACAAACTCAGCTATAGATTGTTCGTTGATTCCATCATTGGTCCGCGTCAATTCTTTGAGTAGCTCATATGCTCCAGATACTTTTTCTCTACGAAGTATAGTTTGGATAGCTTCAGCAGTTACAGCCCAATTTCTATTAAGGTCTGCAGTGATAGCTTCTTCATTGAGAATAAGCTTACCCATTCCTTTGTTTAAGCTTTTGAGTGCTATAAGTATGTGCGATAATGGTACTCCGACATTTCTGAGAACTGTGCTATCCGTTAAGTCTCTTTGCAATCTACTAATAGGTAGTTTATTACTCAAGTGATCCAGTATAGCATTTGCAATCCCAAGATTACCCTCGGCATTTTCAAAGTCTATAGGATTAACTTTATGTGGCATGGCACTTGAACCTACTTCTCCAGCGACTATTTTCTGTTTGAAGAAATCCATACTTATGTATTGCCAAATGTCTTTTGCAAAATCCATAAGTATAACATTGATACGTCTCATGGCATCAAAAACTGCTGCGAGTTGATCATAATGATCGATTTGTGTAGTTGGATAACTTCTGACTAGACCTAGATCCGCTACCAATTTGTCACCAAATTCTGGCCAATTGACATTGGGAAATGCAAGACGATGTGCATTAAAAGCACCTGTGGCTCCACCAAACTTGGCACTTATTGGAGTGTTTATTAAAGTTTCCAATTGTACGCGTAGTCTTTCTTCATATACGGCAAACTCTTTTCCAACTGTAGTCGGTGTAGCTGCTTGACCATGTGTTCTACTAAGTAGAGGGACAGACTTCCATTGTTGAGCAAATGTACCTATCTCTTCTTTAATATTTTTAAGGTTTGGTATAATCACCTCATCCAAACCTAGTTGTAAGCTAAAATGAACGGATGTATTGTTTATATCTTGACTTGTAAGGCCAAAGTGAACAAACTCACTGTATTCTTCTAATGAAGTGCCTTTCAGTTTCTCCTTTATAAAGTACTCCACGGCTTTCACATCATGGTTGGTTACCTTTTCTATATCTTTTATTTGTTGAGCATTTTCTTCGCTAAACTCAAGGTATATTTTTCTCAAAAATTCAATATCAGAACTTGAGATAGATGGGAATTGTTCCAATCCTAAGTCAGACAGTGCGATGAAATATTCGATTTCTACCCATACTCGATATTTGAATAGTCCGTATTCTGAGAAGTAGGGAGCAAGTTCCTGAACCTTTCCTCTGTATCTGCCGTCTATTGGGCTGATAGCTGATAGTTGTGATAGCATTGTGCAAAGGTAATTTTACGCGAATAAATATTCACCATTGGAATTGTTTGTGAAGAATTATTCTCAAGAACTTTTCAGCGTTTGGTAATAAAAAGTTTGGAGGTGAAAAACGTACGGTAATACACTTAAATTTGCCGCAATGAGAAACATCACCTTATTGCTGCTATTTTTAGCAAGCTTCGCTCAGGCTCAAGTGTCAATGTCTGCGTCTAAATTGGATTTTGGCCAAGTACTCACCACATCTCAAAATGAACTTGCGGTAAGTGTGACAAATACATCTTCTACGACAGTCATCATAGATGATTTGAGTGTTTTTAATTCGGATTTCTCATACTCAGTGCCTAATGCTACAATTGCTCCAGGTGCTACTGTGAAGGTGAGAGTCACTTTCGAGCCGAAGCATAATCTGCGTTATAATTCAGAGCTGATTTTTATTCTGGATAATGGGTCAGAACATAGAATCGACTTAGTTGGAGATGGTAAATATGAGGGAACTTACTATGCAGGTACTTTTAATAAGACGCATCAAGAACTCAAGGATGCATTAAAAACAATACTTGCTTCTGGATATATCAACTTGGGATATACAGGGTGCAGAGATAAGATGTATTCTGATATAGATAATGATGGAGGGAAGGTGACTTGTGTGTATACAGGAAGACAAGCAACCTTCAGTTCTAGGAGTGGAGCTAATTCGAATAGTTTCAACTGCGAACATACATGGCCTCAAAGCAAGTTCAATAAGCAGGAGCCAGAAAGAGCAGATATACACCATCTTTTTCCAACAGATGCAAACTCCAACAGTAGAAGAGGAAGTTACCCGTTTGGTACGGTGAGTTCTGCGAGCTGGTCAGAGGGAGGAAGTAAGTTAGGTGGTGGTACGTTTGAGCCAAGAGACGAGCAAAAAGGAGCTACAGCAAGAGCAATGCTATATTTTGCACTTCGCTATCAAGACTACGGTAACTTTATAGATAATCAAGAATCAATACTGAAGCAATGGCACGTTGATAATCCTCCTACAGCTTGGGATATCCAGCGAAATAATAAGATCTATAGCTACCAAAAAAATAGAAATCCATTTGTGGATCATCCCGAGTTTATTGAGCGAATGAACAAGATAGGTTCAACAGACACTAAACCTGTTATCAAGGAATTGAAATTGTCACAATCAATCAAAAATTTCAAAGGAATAGATGGCACAAGCGAAAGAACGATTTACCTTATCAATACTGGGAACACTGCTCTCAGTGGAATATCAAATGTATCTTCTGAGAATGGGAATATCACAGTAAAGAGTGTAGAAGCATCTGCAGAGTCGGGAGAGGTTTCTAAGATCATTTTAGGGTTTAAAGACCTTGCCGATGGGGTTTATTCGGATAATTTGACCATCGACGTGACTTCTCAGGTTGGAAAGAAGATTGTAGTACCCGTTACCTTTACCGTAGGAGTAAATAGCGTTGATGACAAGGTAGCGAAAAAGATAAGTGTCAGATTCGATCGTGAATCACAAACCATATCATTGTTCAACGTGCCCAATGAAGTGGAGTCGATAGCTATTTATGGACAAGCGGGTCAGCAGATTCTCTTGAACGATATATCAGAGACCTTTACCGATATTCCTTTCTATGGCCACAGCCAAGGTGCTTACTTCGTTGTTGTAAAAACTAAGTCAGAGGTTTATACCTCTAGATTCTTAGTTTACTAAACAATAACACACAGGTAATTTATGCGTTTTCTTAAAGTTGTCTTAGCCTCAGCGTTAGGCTATTTCTTGGCTGCTATCGTGGTGATAGGGCTTTTCTTTTTTATAGTTGTAGGAGTAGCTGCAAGTAGTGGTAAGCCTGAAGTCAAGGTTCCTGAGGATGGTGTACTGAACATGAAGTTAAACTATCAGCTTTTGGATAGAGTAAACGATGACGGGATTACTGAAATTGTTTCAGCGATAGATCCGTCAGTAGAAGTGCCTGTAGGGTTAAATGATATTCTGAGAAGTATAGAAAAGGCGAAAACAGATGACAACATCAAAGGAATTATTCTTGATTTGACCTCATTTTCGGCGGGATATGGTAAGTTGAGTGAAGTGAGGAATAAGCTGGAGGAATTTAAGTCCAGCGGAAAATTTATTTATTCTTATGCAGATTACTACTATTTCCCAACGTATTACGTAGCTAGTGTAGCTGATAGTGTATTTGTAAATCCTGAAGGTCAGATGTCATTCACTGGAATGGTTGCTCAGGTGACATTCTTCTCCAGAGCTTTGGAAAAGCTTGGTGTGAAAATGCAAGCCGTAAGGGCAGGTAAATTTAAAGGAGCTGTAGAGGCTTATACTCGAACTAACCTGAGTCCAGAAAATAGAAAGCAGATTGACGTGTATATCAACTCAGTGTTCAACGAAACACTTGAGAAGATATCGGCCTCTAGAGGAATATCAATAGAAAAGTTAAAAAATGATGCTGATTTATTGGAGCTGAAATCAATAGAGGACTTTGTGAGCAATAAGTATATAGACGCTACCATGTACAGAGACCAATTCTATAGCACAATGAAAAAGAGAATGGGAGTAGAGGATAGCCAGAAAGTACCATTGGTTTCAGAATTGAAATATGCTAGGACATTAGGTAGTAATGGTTCTGGACGGGATAGAATTGCTGTGATATACGCCAACGGTGACATTGTAGGCGGAAAAGGAGATGGATCTCAGATAGCGTCTGATGATATGGCTGCTGTTTTGAAAAAAGTAAGATTAGATGATCGAGTAAAATCGGTTGTTTTTAGAATCAATAGTAGAGGAGGGAGCTCACTTGCTTCGGATATTATTTGGAGAGAAGCCAAGTTGTTGGCAGAGGAAAAACCACTTATAGTGAGTATGAGTGACGTTGCAGCAAGTGGGGGTTATTATATAGCTACACCAGCTAGAAAGATACTTGCCGAACCTACGACGATCACAGGTTCGATAGGCGTGTTTGGTCTTATACCTAATGCTGGAGAACTACTGAACGATAAGTTAGGGATCGATTTTGACTATGTAGGTACTGGTCAACACTCTGACATAGGGAGAATAGATAGAGACATGACCTCTGAGGAGCGAGAGTATATCGAATCTGTGATCGACAATATTTACAATACATTTATTGGAAGAGTTGCGGAAGGTAGAGGTATGTCAGCTGAGGATGTACACGAAATAGCTCAAGGACGTGTATGGACTGGTGTGATGGCAAAAGAAGTAGGATTAGTAGATGAACTGGGTGGACTAGAAGAGGCTATAGCATTGGCGGCAGAAGAAGCTAACTTGACAGAGTATAAGGTCAGAGATTATCCTAAATATGATGATGTGTTCCAATCATTTGTAAATAAAATGCAGGGGAATGCATCTATGAAAGGTCAACTGAAAGAGATGACTAAAAATACTGGCTTTTCTACATACATAGAGCACCTTAGCAGTTTAGAAAAATGGGGAGTAGAGCATAGTGTTCAGGCAATGATGCCTTATCAGATAGAGGTTAAAAACTACTCATTGAGGTAGGTCTGTTTTGATCCAAAGGAGAAGGTATAACTTCTTAGGATCTTTTTTCTTTTGTTTGTAAGGCTTCCTTTCAGTAGCTTTACACCAAACTACATTGCTACTTCAAAAAAGACATATATTCTTTGTCGGATTAAGCCTCATGGTGGTTTTGATGGGTTTTTTCTCATCAGTAGATTCGCTACAAGAAAAACGATACTTAGACGTATGTAATCAATTTCATGCAGAATTGACTCAGCTTAAGTCTTTAGTTGAGCAGGATAAACATGGAGTAAAAGTCAAACTTCAAATACTGTCGTGTCGGCGAAATCTAAAGAAAAATGATTTTTGGTACAGGTATCTTCAGCCCATATGGTATAAAAAGCTAAATGCTCCACTTCCTATAGAGTGGGAGACGGAAGTGTTTGAAAAGTGGGAAAAGCCATACAAACGAGAAGGAGCGGGGCTTACTTTATTGGAGATTGCTATCGAAGAAAACACCGCTGAGACGGAAGCTCTTATTGATCCATCAATTCAGGCTTTGGAAGCTTACCAAAGCGATACGATTCGGAAGCTGATTCGCCAGCAGCATAATTTCTATTTTGCTAATCGGCTGTTTCTTCTCAATCTAGCGACTATCTATACTACGGGGTTTGAATGTCCCGAGGGCAGACGTGTTATTTCAGAATTGACTGAAATGATGACCGCTACTCGAGATATCTATTTAACTCATAACCAAAGCTTCCCAAAGCATGCTCTCCCAGACGACTACATATCCTTGTACGGTTCAGCTCAGGAGTTTGTACGCAGAGGAACGCAGGATATAGAAGACTTTGACCATTATACATTTATAAGAAATTTTGTAAATCCGTTGTTTGCTCGCAATCAAGAACTCATTGACAGTTTTAATTTTATATCAACTAGTCTCAATGATTTTTCCTTAAACAATGTGGCAAGAACTATTTTTCAAAAAGATTTGTATCAAGGTCA
>JBMYYN010000018.1:0-17502 GCA_049609445.1 Bacteroidia bacterium
CTTTTGCGGCCTTTGAATTTTTTCAAAACATCTACAACAAGAAAATAATAGATAATGAACAATAAAGGATTTGTAAAAATCGTAACAGGCTTACTTTTATTAGCAAGTATTTACCAACTGTCGTTCACAGGTGTGACTAAGTCGGTAGAGAACAAAGCAGAGAAAGTAGCAACTTCAATTTACGGGCCAGGAAGTAGTGCTGAAAAGGCGACTTTTGAAAGACGTTACCTAGACTCAATGAGTCAAGAGGAAGTTTATCCAGGTATCGGTTTCACTTACCAACAGTGTAAAGAAAACGAACTTAACCTTGGATTGGATTTGCAAGGTGGTATGAACGTTACCTTGAAAGTAGAAACTCCATCAGTTGTGAAATTGATGTCTAAAGGAAACAAAGACCCAGATTTCAACAAAGCATTTGATAACGCGAAAGCAAAATACTTAGGACAAGAAAACTTCGTAGACCTATTTGCTCGTGAGTACAAGGAAATTGCTCCAGAAGGCAAAATTGCGGGAATATTCTTTGGTAGAGGTTTGGAAACAGAACTTCCAAATGGATACAACTCTAGTAATGATGAAGTATATGATTACCTTAAGAGAGAAAGTGAAAGTGCTATTGGTAGAGCATTTGAGATTATCAGTACACGTATAGACCAATTTGGTGTTGCTCAACCTAACGTACAACAACTAGATAATGGTCGTATTCTAGTAGAACTTCCAGGTGTGGATGATCCGCAACGTGTGAGAGATCTACTTCAGAGATCAGCAAAACTTGAGTTTTGGAATGTATTCCCAAATTACAAAGGGTATGAGTACTTGGATCAGGTAAACAAGATTGTTTACGGGAACAAAGAGCTTGCAGACAAAGTAGCAGGTATAGATGGTGGTGAAGAAGTAGAAGAAGTTGTTGTTGATTCTACTGCAGAGGAGAGCATAGATGGCGATTTGGATGGAAGTCTAGATGTCGTTTCTGATGATAGCAACGCACAAGATACAGTAAAGAAAACTGCAGAAGAGATTGCTGCAGAAAATCCATTGTTGTCTAAGTTGATTCCAAACGTTGCCAATGAAGGTCAAAATTGGGCTCAAAGTGCTGAGATAGGATATGTAGAGGAGAAAGATATCGAAGATTTTAAAGGATATTTCAACAGAGAAGATGTAAGAAGTATTTTACCATCTAATTTGAAATTTGCTTTTGGTTTCAAACCAGTGCAAATAGAAGGAAAAGACTTTAGAGCGATATATGCACTTAAAGGTGGTAGAGATTTGAGACCAGCTTTAGAGGGTGATGTAATTACAGATGCTAGACCTAGTCGTCAAGATAACTTTAGTTTGGCTGTAAGTATGCAAATGAACCAAGAAGGTACCTCTGCTTGGAGAAGAATAACTGCAGCAGCTTCTGCTTCTAATCCAAAAGAATGTGTAGCTGTAGTTTTGGATGGTAAAGTATATAGTGCTCCTACTGTTCAAGGTGAGATTCCTAATGGTAGCTCAGTTATTACAGGAGGTTTTGATCAAGCTGAAGCAACGGATTTATCCAACATCTTAAAGGCAGGTAAGATACCTGCAGATGTAAGTATAGCCGGAGAGACTGTTGTAGGACCTACATTAGGTAAAAAAGCAATTAGAGATGGTTTGATTTCTCTTATAGTAGGTTTTGTATTGGTTATCATATTTATGGTACTTTACTACGGAAAAGCTGGACTATATGCTGATATCGCACTTCTTGTAAACTTAGTGTTTATCATTGGAGTATTAGCGGGTATGCACGCAGCATTGACATTACCTGGTATGGCTGGATTGGTACTTACTATCGGTATGGCTGTCGATGCTAACGTTCTTATATTTGAGAGAGTTAGAGAAGAGCTGCAAGGAGGAAAGTCATTTAAAGCCGCTGTTAAAGATGGTTATGTAAGTGCTTATTCATCTATCCTTGATGCGAACGTTACAACGGGTATTGCTGCTGTGATACTTTGGGCTTTAGGTAAAGGTCCTGTTATGGGATTTGCTGTGATTCTATTCATAGGTATACTTTCTTCATTGTTTACATCTATTTTCCTAACAAGATTGTTGATAGATAGAGACATCAAAAATGGAAATGAGACTTCTTTCTATACAGGTTTCTCTCAGAAAATGGGTGAGAAATTGAATAAGATTGACTGGGATTTCATCGGAAAGAGAAAGATGTTCTATATGATTTCAGGAGTTATTATTCTTGGAGGAATCGCTTCATTAGCTCTTAAAGGTGTTTCTACAGGTGTAGATTTCAAAGGGGGATGGAGTTATGTAGTGAAGGTAGAAGACGCAAATTCTGCAGACATCAAGTCTGCACTTGCTAGTACTTTGACTGATGCAAATACAGAAGTGAAGACTTATGGTGCATCTAATCAGTATAAGATTACTACTTCATACCTAATCACAGAGAATGATTCGAATACAGTAAACAAAGTAGAAGCTGCCATCGTAAATGGACTGTCTAAGTATAAAGTTAGTCAAGAGAGTTTGTTGTCAGGAAGTAAGGTTGGACCTACTATCGCGAAGGACACTACTGTTAGATCTACTTGGGCTATTGCATTAGCTATTATTGGTATGTTCTTATACATCTTAATTAGATTTAGAAATGTAGGATTTAGTTTAGGTGCTACTGCTGCGATTTTCCACGATGTTTTGATTGTGTTCTCATTGTATTCTATACTATGGGGTATCGTACCATTTGAACTGTCTATAGACCAAGCATTCATCGCTGCGATTCTTACTGTTGTAGGTTACTCGATAAATGATACTGTGGTAGTATTTGACCGTGTGAGAGAGTTTATCGGTCTTAACAAACGAGAGAAAGATATGAGTCCAGTGATTAATAGAGCGATTAATACTACATTGAGTAGAACATTAATAACTTCGCTTACTACACTACTCGTAATTTTGATCTTGTTCTTCTTCGGTGGAGAAGGATTGGCTGGATTTACTTTCGCCTTGCTTATTGGTGTTGCAGTTGGTACATACTCTTCTGTATGTATAGCGACTCCTATAGTGGTAGACTTCTTGAAGAAGTTCGGTAAATAAACAACGATTTAGAATATTTATTAAGCCTCGTTCCGAAAAAGGGACGGGGCTTTTTTGTTCATTGCGTTTTCTCAAGGAAAGAACTGTATCGTGAAGTCCTATTGTTAATCTTAATTCGTGAATATTAAAGAATAGGTACTTTCGTGCTTCAATATGAAAGTTTTAAGTGTAGCTATTTTTGTCACTAGTTTTTTCTATTCTATTTATGCTCAGGCTCAAGATAGATATGAGGTTCCATATGTGCCTCAGAAAGTAGGTTTAGTTTATGGTGGTTTTTATATTTCTGAGGTTGAAGATTCGAGAGATAATAAAGAAGATATAGGTTTTGCTCAAGTTGGTTTTTTTAACAAAAAGGTAAGAGCGGATTTTGCTTTAGGTTTTGACCTATCGGTGAAGAGATTTTTTATAGAGTCTGCACCTTGGCAAGAGGGGTTTACAAAGGTTGCAGTTGTAGTCCGAAAATTTGAGATATCTGAGGTGACTAAGTTTTCAACTGAATTCGCTATAGCAGAGGTGGAGATTGATTATTATTCTGATTCAGTATTTCTTTATAAAAGTACTGTTAGTGTTGAAACGCAAGGGTTAGATGTGACTAAAAAACATCCTGAAAATATAGAGAAGTTACTTCGTAAATCACTATATCATTTTGATAGGTCAGATTGGCTTATGAAGTTGAAAAGTGCTAATAGTGTAGATAGAGTATTATCTATAGAGCCAAAAGAAGAGTCTTCCGTTAAGCAAGATTACACTTACACTGAAATCCCTACAGTGCTAACTCAGAATGATGGAAACAGAAATACGACATCTCTAGGCTACCAGATAGGAGGGCTCACACTCGTAGGTATAGATTATGAAATTAGGATGCACGATTATGTAGGCGTTCACTTTGGCATTGGTCTTATGGGATATACAGGTGGTCTGAAGTTTCATACAGATAAATCCAAGAACAGTTCGTTTTTTAATTTGAGTCTTAAGGATGCGGGATTTGGCTTGGTCAAAACAGCAGCACTAGAATATGGAGGAAGAATACCATTTATTAAAAGTGGTGACTTTGGGTTACACGTACAGGCAGGGTTAGCTAAATGGTTGTATGTAGATGATGTTATTGCTGAGAGGTTATTTCCTGATGGACAGGTGCCCGAGTATGGCCTTTCAGTTGGTGTTGGTTTCGGCTGGTAAAGGCGTAGTTTGTGATACCCTTTTCATCGGGTAAAGCAACTTATCTATTACAATGTGGGTCATGACTATGTAAACCAAAGTTATGCCTTATCAAAATTCCGCAATTAATCTTACAGTCTTCTTAACGTTAGTGCTTCTTATTCTTGTTTCGAAGGAATCGTATTCTCAGGACCCTCATATGACTCAGTTTTATTCCGTGCCTACATACACAAATCCTTCTATGGCCGGAACTGGAAGTTGCAATGGAGGAGGAAGAGTAGCACTAAATTATAGAAATCAATGGCCTTCATTACCCGGTACTTTTGTAACAACAACTGCCGGATATGATCAGCATTTTGACAAAATAGGTGGAGGAGTCGGAATACTATTGATGGAAGATCAAGCGGGAGAGGGTTTACTGACTTCTCGAACAGTTTCTGGACTATTCTCCTATCAAATAAAAGCAGGTCACAATTTTAATATCAGATTTGGATTAGAAGGCCAGTTTGGTCAGCGAAGTATAGACTGGTACAAATTGCGTTTTGAAGATCAATTGGATATCGAGAAGGGTTTTGTTCTTCCATCCAAGGAGAATTTTAATACAGATCAAGTTCAGTTCGCAAACTTCAGCACTGGTATGCTTGGATATTCAGATAATTTTTATTTCGGACTTGCCGTCCACAATCTAACGGAACCAAATCAATCGTTTTTAGATGGAAGTGCTTTTATTCCAAGAAGGTATAGTCTTCATACAGGAGTAGTTATTCCATTGGATTATAGGAGAAATCCAAAATCTTCGATATCTCCAAATGTATTAATTATGAAACAGAATGAGTTTAGCCAAATGAATATTGGGTTCTATTACAATCGTGGTTCTTTTGTTTCAGGTTTGTGGTTTAGGCAAACACTAGGAACATACGCAAACCCGGATGCACTCATGGCCCTTGTTGGCTTCCAAAAAGATAAGTTTAAGTTCGGGTATAGTTATGATTTCACGATATCGCAAGCTAAGAGTGCAGTTTTTGGTTCACACGAAATATCAGCTGCAATAGAGTGGTGTGCCAAGAAGCCGGTAACTAAGTATAAGAAGAACCCTTGTCCTTCATTTTAGTTTAAGAGCTATTATTCTCCTTCGTCTACGACTTCTAGGTCATTTAAGAAGCCTTTAAGATTCATGATGATAGGAACATTCATCAAGTCAGAGCCCAATTCATTCGCTAGGTGTACAGATACCCAATCAAGTCTGTATATTACACTGAATATAGATGTCAGTGTGAATTCAGGAATTTGAAGAGGTAGAACTTTATTGTTGTCCAATTCTAAGTGAGAAATCAAGAAATCAAATCTAGCAGAAACTCTTTCATTTTCATTTGAATAAAGCATGATATAGTTGGTATCTAACTTATCTGTATAACTTTCTATCATGTTGTGGTTTGCTTCCGGTAGTATGCTTACAAATCCTTCTAGCTTTGAGTTCTCTTGTAGCTGTTGAGTGAACCTAACTGCTACTGGAGCAAACTGTCTGTCAGAAACTATGACAAACTTATTTCTAGGTTTGTTTTTGAAGTAGTTGAATATCTGCTCTCCACTTTCTTTTAGTCTGGCTTGATTGGTTGCAAAGTAATCTCTTACTTTTTCTATTTCCGGTCTCAGATCAGAGTCTATGAGTTCGCCTAAAATAAAGAGTAGATAAGGCAGTCCCATCCCAATCGTCATCCGAGGTTGATACCCCTTGTCAATAGGTAGAGATTTAACACCATCATTTTTAGAAAGTTCTTTAAGTTTCCCGCCAGCAGCTATAGTCAAAATCTTACATCCAGCCTCTGTGGCCTCATTGTACATGGACAGAGATTCTTCGGTATTGCCAGAATAAGAGTTAAGAATAACCAAGGTTTTTTCATTAACATAAGATGGTAAATGATAATCTGCTATTGCTTCAATAGGCAAAGGATACTTGTCAAAGAACCAGTTCTTTGCTATTACTGCACCTATGCCACTTCCACCTAAACCTCCTAGAACTATGTTGTTAAATGAGTCAATCTTAAGACCATGAGGTGTGTAATTTTCAAGAATGAAATCAAATTGCTCAGTGAAGTTTTCTAATGAAGATTCGTGTGTTATCATATGTTTTATCTTAATACCTTTGTAACAAGCAAAGATATACCACTCAGGGACATATCTGCTAAATCTAGCTAATATTAAAACTAAAATGGCAAAAAGTACCGAACAGGACAGTAACGTGAGAGAAGATGAACTTTACTTGAGGTATAGTTATGTAGTTGATGAGGGGCAAGAGCCACTCAGGATTGACAAATATTTAGTCAATAAAATTGAACGAGCAACAAGGAATAAGCTGCAAGAGGCCATTGAAAGAAAACAAGTTATAGTTAATGGCAAGGTCATTAAATCTAATTATAAGGTGAAGCCAAATGACTCAATAGAAGTCAAGGTAGATAAGGAGCCAAGTGAGCTAGAGGTTCTCCCAGAGAATATACCATTGGATATCGTTTACGAAGATGATGACTTGATGATCGTGAATAAAGTTGCAGGTATGGTTGTTCATCCTGGTTTTGGAAACACAAGAGGAACCTTGCTGAATGCGTTAGCATTCATCCTTGATGATAAAGCTACTCATCAAACAAAAAGACCTTGGTTGGTACACCGAATAGATAAGAACACAAGTGGACTTTTAGTCATTGCTAAAACGGACGAGTCCCTTGCTCATCTTTCAGAGCAGTTTAAAGATCACTCAATAGAGCGAACTTATCAAGCATTGGTATGGGGCAACGTAGAGGAAGATGAGGGGACTATAAGTACTATGATCGGAAGGGATCAATATGATCGAAAGCGATTTGTAGTACTAGATGAAGACGAGAATAGAGGTAAGCATGCGGTAACGCATTATAAAGTTTTAGAGAGGTTCCTATATACAACTCTCGTGGAGTGTAAGCTAGAAACAGGAAGAACACATCAAATCAGAGTTCACCTTAAACATTTGGGACATGCTCTATTCAGTGATGACTTTTACGGAGGGAATAGAATACTAAAAGGAGTAGTGTTTAGCAAGTACAAACAGTTTGTAGAAAACTGTTTTAGCATAATGCCGAGGCAAGGGTTGCATGCAAAGTCTTTGGGTTTTGTTCATCCCAACACTAAGGAGTGGATGCAATTTGAGTCAGAGCTTCCTTCTGATATGTCACAAGTCGTAGAAAAGTGGAGAAACGCCTCTAAAATTTATGGGTTCTAGTAGCTATTGGCGTTGTCAAAAAAACTTCGTTTGGTTATCAGTTTCCCAAAAGAGTAGTCTTGTATAGTGACTAACTTGTCAAAACCTGTGAATGTGGCAAAGTATCGTTCAGTATCTTCTACAAGCATTTGACCGCTTTTGTCTATCAATGTGTTGGCATCAGAGAAACCATTTTTTCTAAATATATTTAAAGTCTGGATGTCTCCTGCAACTGGTTTTACACTTATTGTCATGAAGGGTTTTGACCTTGCAATTGAGTCCTTTTGTTGGTCAGATAAGTAGTCAGCGAATCCTTCAAAATTCTTAAATGAAAACAACGAGAAATAGCTTCTAGCCGCAGATTGTGACAGATTAGAAATGTTAGGTATAATGCTATACGTAGTGTCTGTTCTATCTAGTCTGAATGACTCTTTTTCCAGTTCATTGTTGGTGACGGAGATTGATGCTATTTCGTTAGCTTTTAAGTCAAATACACTACGGTCGTACCAATCACTTGGATAGCAACTAAATTTTGGGTCAATAATCCCTGTAAAACCTAGTATGTGAGCTATGTAAGGTGTGCTTGAGCCTTCTAAATGTACATAGGAGCCGGTTTGTGTTGGGTTAGGATTACCGACGTAGTAGTTCCGGATTTCTTTTCCTTTTGAATATATGATTACGTGTTTCGAATGGCCCACCATGCTTCTAATGACATTTTCCCTAGCAGGTTTTGGAACAGGACCCAATATTCTTACTTTGCTCAGAGTTTTGGTAAGAAAATTCTCAACTACCGGAGTAAAAGCTTTGTAATCGTTATTTACATTCCAGATGTCACCCTTCTTTTCAAGATTGACAAAATTTCCCTCACGATCTTTTAGTGTGATCTTGTCAATCGCTTCTATGTCCTTTACAGCAAACTTGACATTCTTTCTTAGTCCAGCTTCTCCACCTTCAGCATTGAAACTGAAATAAGCGGCTATTGCCACAACAATAAGGATAGGAACCCAAAAATACTTTTTCATACTTCTTATTTCTTCAAAGAAACAACGGTTGTTTGGTTTTTAATAGACCTTTTTGTCAATGGACAGAAATAGTTTGGAACGGAGATTGAATTACATTTTATAGAATGATACTGATATCTGCATATCTCTTGCTTAAATGGCTTTTGAAAACGGATATCAAACGTTTAACTGTCTTAAAAAAAGAACAATGATGATGAAAAAATGGATACTAATATTAGGAATGGGAGTTTTATTATTCTCTGGTTGTGTGAGGGAAACAATAGTGGTTCCAGATCAATTGATTACCGATGCCGATCTGTACTACGAGTATGTAGCTGATAGCTGGGGTACTGTAGTGGAAGGAGAGTTAATTAACGATGGTGAGACATATATTGATGCAGTACAACTGGAGGTGGGACTATATGACCGACGAGGAATAATAATAGATTATGAGTATGTCTGGGTAGATACGTATTTTCACCCAGGAGGTGTTGTCGGTTTCTACTTTGAATTTCCTCAAAGGGGAGTTTTTGACGTAGATGTTCGGATACATCGCTACGACTAGTGAAGAACAATGCTCTTCCATCATAGTAGTGTAGCGGGTGTTTCTTACCTTTGACCTTGAGTTGAAACAAGGATTATCACAATTACAGAAATTTATAGCGGCGACTAAAGAGGATATTATTGTATTAGCTGATAAACACACTCTAAAAGATTGCTATCCGCTACTTGAAGCAGATTTGCCTCATTTCATAGTACCATATGGAGAAGGCTACAAAAATTTGGATAGCTGTGAGTTTATCTGGAAAAAGCTTATTGATCTTGGTGCCACACGAAAGACCACTCTCCTTTGCTTGGGAGGAGGAGTTCTTTGTGATATGGGCTCATTTGCTGGAGGGTGTTTTCAGAGAGGTATGAAAGTAGTTTTAGTACCTACAAGTTTATTGGCGATGGTCGATGCTTCAGTAGGGGGAAAAAATGGGGTCAATTTTTTTGGTCTCAAAAATTATATCGGCAATTTCAAAGAAGCCGATGAGACATTTATCTGTCCTGAATTCCTAAAAACATTACCTCAAAAGGAATTCACTAATGGTTATGTAGAGATGCTCAAACACGGCCTCATAGCTGATAAAGAACACTATGACGAGGTAAAGATGAGCTTTCTTCAGGACCGGTATGTTATCAGTGAGATTACGATAATGAAGTCTATAGGCATCAAAAAACGACACGTAGAACAAGATTTCAGGGATAACGGTGTTAGAAAGCG
This sequence comes from Bacteroidia bacterium, assembly GCA_049609445.1. GTDB lineage: Bacteria > Bacteroidota > Bacteroidia > NS11-12g > UBA9320 > UBA9320. The sequence continues at coordinate 9,713 of JBMYYN010000018.1, forward strand.
TTTGAATTTTGGTCACACAATTGGTCACGCTATAGAGTCACATAGTTTAGCTATTTCTGATGAGAATAAAGAGCTGTCACATGGTATTTCTGTCGCCCTTGGAATAATAGCAGAATGCTACATAAGTAATAAGTTGTTGAATTTTTCCAAGGAAAGTTTAGATGAAATATCTGTCGTATTCCAAAAGGTGATTAGTACGTTAGGTCAGGATATCCCTGATTTTTCTGATTTATGGCCATACCTTCAACATGATAAAAAGAATCTTGGCGTTGGAGTGAATTTTTCGTTGCTTACTAATATTGGTGAAGCAGTACACGATCAAGTGGTAGAGAAAGATCTAATAGAAGAAAGTGTCGGGTTTTTACGTAGCTTGAGATGATAAAAGTATACCATCCTAGCAGGAAATTGGAAGGCACAATCGACCTTCCAAGCTCAAAGAGCATAAGTAATCGTATGCTTCTTTTACAAAAGCTTTACGAACCCGACCTATGTATCGAAAATTTGTCGGACGCAAATGATACTCAGCTTCTGTCCGAATTGCTAAAAGCAGATAAAAAGATTGTAAACGTTCAAGATGCTGGGACTGCCTATCGATTTATGGTAGCATATTGTGCATGTACTGCAGGAGAGTGGCTTATAGATGGTTCTCCGAGACTACGAGAGAGGCCCATTGGCGGTTTAGTTGATTCGTTGCGTATTTTAGGTGCTGATATTGAGTATCTTGGCGAGAAGGGTCAGGCACCTTTACGTATTCGTGGAGGTGATTTAGTAGCAAAGCATGAGGTCTTGGACTTATCTGAGGTAAAGAGTAGCCAGTTTGTCTCTGCTATACTGCTTATATCTCCTAAGATACAGGGAGATTTTCGTGTGAAGATTAAGCGAAATATGCCTTCAATGTCGTATGTACAATTGACCATCAGTTGTATGAGGAGAATGGGTTTTTCTATATGGAAAAAGGACAATGTCATCGAAGTGAGCAAGCATAAAAAATTTGACGGGGAGCACTTCATTGTTGAACCAGATTGGACATCTTTCTTTTACTGGTTGAGTATGGTACATCTCTCAAAAGAGTCAAACTTATTTTTCCCACAATTGCGTCTCGATAGCATGCAAAAAGAAAGAAAATTACTGTTTGAAGTGGGCAACAGAAGTATACATTTCGAGGAGCAAAAAGGAGGACTTAGAATTATTAAAAAAGGAGACAATGATGTGGAATTTCCTCAAACCATGAACTTCTCTCAGTTTCCAGACAGCTCAATGACTTTTGCTATACTCTTTGCAGCATTAAAAGTGGAGAAAGTAGTGTTGAAGGGACTTTCAAGTCTGAAATTTAAAGAGTGTAATCGAGAACAAGTTTTAGAAGAATTTTTGGCATTGTTAGGGGCAAAGTTTTGAAGAGAAGCATTGGAAATTGGAAGCAGATGGATTTAGTTTGAAGGAGAATACCAACTTTGCAACTTATGAAGATCACCGGATGGCGATGTGTGTAGCTCCTTTAGGCTTGCTTGAACCTATTTTGGTAGAGAATGAAGAAGTAGTGCGAAAATCCTATCCTTCTTTTTGGAATGACCTGAAAATGGTAGGGTTCGAAATAGATAAATCTGAGTAAAGAGTTATTAGCATAGAACTCTAATCGTATCTTCGCTCTAGTGAATAGCATTGGAAAGAACTTAATTCTTACTTCATACGGAGAGTCTCACGGAGAGGTAATTGGTGCTGTATTGGATGGTTTTCCTTCCAATTTTGAGATAGATAAGGACTTTATTCAAAAGCAACTGAGTAGACGAAGGCCAGGTCAGTCCGATATCACAACATCTCGAAAAGAAATTGATTCCGTTATAATCAATAGTGGTGTTTTTGAAGGTAAGACTACTGGTGCTCCGATACATTTCCAAATACCCAATAAGGATTCCAAATCATCTGATTATGAACATTTAAAAAGTGTTTATAGACCGAGCCATGCAGATTACACGTATGATGTCAAATATGGAATACGAGATTATAGAGGGGGAGGTAGAAGTAGTGCAAGGGTTACGGCTGGCTGGGTAGCTGGAGGTGCATTGGTGCAAGACTTTCTAGCCAAGAATCATGATGTTCGAATTAGTGCTTACACTCGACAAATCGGTGAAGTAAGCTTAAATAAAGGGGCAAAATATTACTCTCAAGAAGAGGTAGACGTAAATGTGGTCCGTTGTCCAGATGAGTTGATAGCAAACCAAATGATAGGGTCGATCGAACTGTCTATCAAAGAAAAAGATAGTTTAGGTGGTGTCATTGAATGCGTTATTTCAGGTGTAAAACCGGGTGTAGGGAATCCTGTTTTTGATAAGCTTCATGCCAAACTAGGTCACGCAATGTTAAGTATCAATGCAGTAAAAGGATTTGAAATAGGTGGGGGATTTGATATGTCCAGGATGAAAGGTTCTGAAGTGAATGATGAGTTTAGTGCTAATGGGGAGACCATTGTCACAGAAACGAATTATTCTGGAGGAGTACAGGGCGGGATATCTAACGGAATGGATATAGTTTTTAGAGTGGCTTTCAAACCAACAGCTACTATTGGTCAATCACAAGGCACAGTTGGCACTAATGGTGAAGATGTGAGACTTGAAGCCTCTGGAAGGCATGACCCTTGCGTAGTACCGAGGGCAGTACCCATAGTAGAGACTTTAGCTGCTTTGGTCTTAGGGGACCTTATCCTATAGTTGGCACATCAATTTTGTTTTCTTATTGCCATAAATAGGGCAGCAAGAAGCATTCCCGTAATGAGCATTGCGTCAGCATATGGATAGTGTTGTATTTTGAATAATACCCCTATTGTAATCAGTAGTATGCTGATCATAATAAGAATAGAACTTTTTAGACTGACGGAATTAAAACTTGGGAGTAATCCTTGTTCCATACCCACATCCCAATACCAGAGTATCCATGAAAATCCACCTATAATAAGAAGGTAGTGATCTAGGAACAATAGACTTTTTATGTTGACTAGATATATGCTGTAGCAAATAATGCCTACTATTCCTGCCCAATGTCCGTATGTTTTTCTTTTGCTAGAGATTAGCTGAACAAGGGTTGTAAGTATGAAAAGTATTTTAGAAAAGAATACAGTTTCTCTTCCGTAGAGCCAGTGCATTATCATAAGCAGGGCTCCGATTATCAGACCGCCAATAGCTATCCGTTGAAGGCGTGTCGCTATTTCATATATTTTTCCTTGATTGCTACTCAAATATGATATTTATAGTCCCAAATATAGGCAGGTTAATGACTTTTCGTGCTAAAAATGGATATACATTTGCATTTCTAAAGAGCCAACTTCATTGCAGAAACTTATAGTATTTCTTTTAGGATTATATATCAATACCATTAACTTGATATCCTCTAAAATAGGAGGGAAACATGCGTTTCTCTTGTTTTGTTATCCCTTTCCACTAAAGCTGAAACCGGAACAGGCAAAATTCTTACTTGGAGCAAGATCAAATGACCATCTCTTTGAAGGGAAGAAAATAGCGACGTATAAATGGGGAGAAGGAGGTGAAGTTATCTTATGTCTACACGGATGGCAGAGTAATTCGTATCGTTGGAAGAAGTACATAGAGTCTTTAGACAAAGAGAAGTATACCATTATTAGTATAGATGCTCCTGCACATGGTGAGTCGGATGGAAGGATTTTTAATGTACCAATGTATGCTCGACTCATAGAAGAGTTGATATCGGAGTATAGAGTGAACTATATTCTTGCTCATAGTTTGGGAGCATTTGCTACGATGTGCCTCTTTTATGAGAAACCTTCTCTCTCATTGGACAAAGTCGCGATGCTAGGTACACCAGGGGAAGCTACAGATTTTATTGATGAATATGCTCGTATTTTAAAGGTGCATCCACGAGTAAAAGAGAATATCAGTGACTACTTTGTCTCATATGCCGGTTTAAAGCCAAGTTATTATTCTACGATTCGTTTTGCTGAGAATCAGACATCCAAAGCTTTGTTGATTCACGATACTGATGACAAGGAAGCTCCATATCATTATGTAGAAAAAGTTCACCGTCTATGGTCAAATTCTAGACTATATACGACGAGTGGATTAGGTCATAAACTAAGAGGTATTGAGGTGGTAGATGAGGTGGTTGGATTCTTTGAGAAGGATTGATAATTTTCAAAAGTGTATATTGTGACTCAAGTTTAAATCAAATCACAATTTTATTATGCAATTTTTAGAACCAATTATAGGTGGCATAGCTGCCTTTTTATTAGGATTTTTATGGTACACAGCTTTGTTTGGCAAGGTGTGGAAAGCCGAAACGGGAATGACTGATGAGGACGCCAAAGAGGGTATGGCTCGTACTCACGGATTGGCATTCTTGATGATGGTAGTCTTATCTTATGCTGTCAATGTTATTATAGGATATCATTCTGTAGAAGAACAAACATTTGTACACGGAGCATTTCACGGAGGGCAAGCTGGCCTTATGTATGCTGCTCCGGCCATAGCTATCAATTACCTTTATCAAAAGAAGTCTCTGAAGCTTTTTCTAATAGACGCAGGATATGTAATTTCTTTTATGGCACTTTCAGGTGCTGTAATGGCTGTGTTAAATTTAGGGTAAGAACTACTCAGTAATAGAAAAATAGGGTGAGCGGATTTACGTTCACCCTATTTTTTTGGATTTCTTATACTGAAAAAAATCCCTAACATTGACGGATGAAAAAAATGGCTCTGCATTGGCAGGTTATTATAGCTTTGGTTATTGGAGTGATATATGCCGTCGCTGTTGTGTATCACGCAGATCTTAATGATACAAAAAAAGGCATACAATTTACAGCGGATTACATTGCACCTTTTGGAGTCATTTTCGTGAGAGTACTGAAACTTATTGCAGTGCCGATGGTCTTGTTCTCTATCATAGCTGGAATAGGTAGCCTTAAGAATATCAAGCAATTAGGTCGAGTTGGAATAAAAACTCTATTGATTTATGTAGGGACAACTATGAGTGCCATTTTAATTGGACTTCTGTTAGTCAACCTTATAAAACCAGGAACATTTCCGTCTGAAGAGTCACGAATAGAGAAACGAATAGAGTACGAACTTTGGCTATCCGAAACACCTGCAGCTCCTCGATTGGATGATGTAAGTTTCCTCACAGACGATACATACTCAGAGAAGGTAAAACAAGTAAGGGAGCGAATGTCTTTGACTCCCATTGATGCAGATACTCAAGATAAACTAGATAAAGCAGCTAAAGAAAAGTCAAAAGGACCTCTTGCCAAGTTAGTAGACATTTTCCCTCAAAATATTTTTTATTCGATATCAAACGAAGACGGAAAGTCGAACATGCTTCAAGTGATTTTCTTTGCAATTTTCTTTGGAGTAATGCTCGTAAAGCTTCCTAAGAAAGATGCTAAACCTGTTCGTCGATTGGTCAATGGATTAAACGAAGTTTTTATCTCGATGATCAATGCTGTTATTAACGTAATGCCAATTTTTGTATTTGCTCTAATGGCTGGAAGTTTGGTCAAATCTGCAGGAAAAAATATGGCAAAGCTTCAAGAACAGTTGTCATTCCTAGGACATTACTCTTGGGTTTTGGTTGTTGCTTTGGTTTTAGTTGCGTTTATTTATTACCCTTTGCTGATTCATTTGTTTGCGAAAAGAATTACTGTTCAGCAGTTTCTTAAAGGTATTCGTCAAGCTCAAATTACAGCATTTAGTACAAGTAGTAGTATGGCTACTTTACCTGTGACCATGGAGTGTGTCAATGACAATTTGAATGTTCCTAAACCAATATCAAGTTTTGTTTTACCTATTGGGGCTACCGTGAATATGGATGGTACTAGTACGTATCAAGCTGTAGCCGTAGTTGCCATGGCTCAATTTCATATGATTGATCTGGACTTTACACAGCAGATGGTGATTGTTCTTACCGCCACTCTAGCTAGTATAGGAGCAGCGGCAGTGCCGAGTGCAGGTCTCGTACTTATGATCGTGGTGTTGGAGAGTGTCGGATTAAACCCGGCTTGGATTGCTATCATACTTCCCGTAGATCGTATCTTAGATATGTGCCGTACGGTAGTAAATGTGACAGGAGATGCTACAGTATCTACTATAGTGTCTGCTACAGAAGAAATTAAAGAACAATAAACCCATTAAGGAATCAAACTTTACTATAATATGTCTTGTTTCATAAGAGATATTATTAGAAATAGATTCTCTTTGTAGATTAGAAATTAAAATGAAAAAAATACTTTTTATACTTTTAGGAATTGCTTTATGGAATTCATCAATAGCTCAATGTGGAACGGATGAATACAATAGAAGATTGGATGCAGACAAGGTTGAAGATGGCGAACACTACTTAGACTATCTTTCAAGATTTGATGATTTTCAATTTGAAGAGGACGTAAACCTAAAGACTAAAAAAGCAATACGTACAATTCCTGTTGTATTCCATATCGTGCACGCATATGGAGAAGAGAATATTTCTAAAGCTCAGATAGAAGATCAAATGAGAATCATAAACGAAGATTTTCAAAAGAGAAATGCTGACACATCTAAAACCAGAAGTTATTTTAAAAGTAGAGCAGCAAATATGGAGCTTGAGTTTAAACTAGCTCGGATAGCTCCTGATGGTTCATGTACTGAGGGAATCACTAGGACTTACGACCCTATTAATACTATTGAAGATTATGAGGATCAAGATCAGGAGGTTAAGAATGCTGTTAAGCCATGGGATAGAAACAAGTACCTTAATATTTGGGTAGTTTCTACTATTTTAAGTTCTGGAACAGGGACGATTTTAGGCTATGCTCAGTTCCCTGGAAGATCAGCTGAGACTGATGGTGTGGTTATGATCCATGATAGAGTAGGGACTATTGGCACTGCTAGTGCTGGAGGTGCTGGACGTACGCTTACTCACGAAATAGGTCACTGGTTAGGACTTTATCACCCTTTTCAAGGAGGATGTACAAGCAACAATAATTGGACAGATAGAGTAGATGATACGCCACCGGTCAAGGAAGCTTCTTACGGTTGCACAGCCGGTAGCAATCCCAATACCTGTAACAATGATTTTCCAAATGAGATAGATAACGTTGAGAATTTCATGGATTATGCTAATGGTTCTTGCATGAACATGTTTACAAATGGGCAAAAAACTAGAGTGAATGGATATCTAGCAAGTGCAAGTGGTCGTGCTTACAACGTTTCGGGTGCAACAGCACTAGCAACGGGTATCAATACAAATCCTAGTTGTGGTCCAATTGCGGATTTCTGGTACGGGCAAGAGAAAACGGTCATTTGTGAAGGCGGAACCATATCATTTGATGGTATGAGTTATAATGGAGAGATCAAGAACAGAACTTGGACTTTTGAAGGAGGTGTGCCGGCAACCTCGTCTGTAGAAGACCCTACCGTACGTTATGATAAAGCTGGTGTATATAAAGTGGAATTGGAAGTATCAAATGATCAAGGTTCAGATAAAGTGACTCGCAACTTATTTGTGACGGTAGTTCCAAGTACTTCTCAAAACAAAGCTCCTTATAGTGAAGATTTTGCTACAAATATTTCTGGTTGGGATTTAACTTCAGAATTTGGAACTGGATGGTCTCGACGTGTAGGAGTAGGGTATTCAGAAAACAATTCTTTAGAAATGGTAGTGGATGAAAATTCACCTCGTTCTACTCGTTTTTCTGCAATAATGCCTCCTGTAGATATGACTGCGGTACAAACTCCAACAAATCTACATTTCAAATACGCATATGCTCAGAGAGAATCTGCAGCTACAGAAGTGAT
>JBMYYN010000019.1:0-17181 GCA_049609445.1 Bacteroidia bacterium
ATCTGACGGTCTAGTATCATTGACTGAGTTTAGAGACACTCCAGATCTAAAAGTAGGAGACGAAATTGAGGTTTATGTTGATGAGACTGAAAATGCTCTAGGTCAACTGGTACTTTCTCGTAAAAAAGCTATCGCTGAAGGAGCTTGGGAAAGAATCCAAACTATCATGGAAAATGGAGATATCGTTAAAGGATACATCCAGTCTAGAACTAAAGGTGGTCTTGTAGTAGATGTAATGGGTATGGATGCGTTCTTACCTGGATCTCAAATAGACGTTAAGCCAGTTAGAGATTACGACCAGTACGTAGGTAAAACTATGGAATTCAAGGTTGTAAAAATCAACGAGGTTTACAAAAACGTGGTAATTTCACACAAAGCTATCATCGAGGATGACATCGAGGCTCAAAAAGCTGAAATGATATCTAAAATGGAAGTTGGACAAGTACTTGAAGGTACTGTTAAGAATATGACATCATTTGGTGTATTCGTTGACCTTGGTGGTCTTGACGGTCTTCTTCACATCACTGACATCTCTTGGGGTAGAATCAACCACCCAGAGGATGTTCTTGAGCTTGACCAAAAAATACAAGTTGCAGTACTTGAGTTTGATAACGACAAGAAACGTATCTCTCTTGGTATGAAGCAACTTACTGCTCATCCTTGGGACAGCATGAAAGAGCTGAAAGAAGGTGAGAAAGTAAAAGGTAAAGTAGTTACTGTAGCTGATTACGGTGCATTCATAGAAATCGAAGCTGGTGTAGAAGGACTAGTTCACGTTTCTGAAATGTCTTGGTCTCAGCACCTTAGAAACCCATCTGATTTCATCAAAGTAGGTGATGAGGTAGAAGCAGTAATCTTAGATATAGACAAAGAAGAACACAAGCTTTCTCTAGGTCTTAAACAATTGACTACTGATCCTTGGGAAAAAATCGAAGAGAAATACCCAATGGATTCTAAGCACACAGGAATCGTTAGAAACCTTACAAACTACGGTCTATTCGTAGAGCTTGAAGAAGGTGTAGACGGTCTTGTACACGTATCTGACTTATCTTGGTCTAAGAAAATCAAGCACCCAGCAGAATTCACTAAGAAAGGTGAAGAACTTGAGGTTGTAGTATTAGAAATAGACAGAGACAACAGAAGATTGAGCTTAGGTCACAAGCAAATAGATGAAAACCCTTGGGATACTTTCGCAAGCGTATTCACTTTAGGTTCTGAGCACGAAGGTGTAGTATCTGAAATCAATGACAGAGGTGTTATCTTAACTCTTCCTTATGGTGTAGAAGGATTCGCTCCTAAAAAGCACATCAAGAAAGAAGATAAAACTGACGTGAAGATGGATGAGACTATCGCTGTTAGAGTTATCGAGTTCAACAAAGACGCAAAACGTATCTTAGTATCTCATACTGATATATGGAAAGAGGCTGAAAGAGCTCAAAACTCTGAAGAGGATGCTAACAGAAAACGTAGAGCTACTAACACTTCTAAATTCGTTGAAAAAATGAATAAGAGTGCAGAAAGATCTACTCTTGGAGAACTTGACGTATTAGCTCAACTTAAAGCTAAGATGGATGCTACTCCAAAAGAAGCACCTAAGAAAGAAGCACCTAAGAAAGAGGCTGCTCCTAAAAAAGAAGAAAAAGCAGCTGCTGAAAAACCAGCTAGCGATTTAGCTTCAATGACAGTTGCTCAGCTGAAAGCTTTGGCAAAAGAAAGAGGTATCACAGGATACACTTCTTTGAAAAAAGCTGAACTAGTAGAAGCATTAAGCTAATACCTTTTTATAAAATCTGAAAAAATCCTGACCTTACGGTTGGGATTTTTTTTGCTCTTTTGTTTCAATCTACATTGGCAAGTAAAGTAAAAAACAGATATTTGACCTTAATGAACTATTGGCTAATCAAATCGGAACCATACAAGTATAGTTGGGACCAGATGATGTCAGATGGAAGTACATACTGGGATGGAGTGAGAAGCTACCCTGCTCGTATCCAATTAAGAGCCATGAAAAATGGCGACATCTGTTTTTTCTATCATAGCAACGAAGGCAAAGAAATAGTGGGCCTTTGTAGAGTAATCAAGGAAGCATACCAAGACCCTACTACAGATGATGACAGATGGGTAGCTGTGGATGTAGAGGCTATTAAACCATTGAAAAAACCAGTCACTCTAGCTCAAATAAAAGCCAATGAAAACTTAACTAATATGGCATTGGTTAGGCTTGGTAGACTTTCGGTAGGACCTGTAGAAGATTTCGAATTTGAAGAAGTAATGAAACTAGCGGAGACTAGTCTTTAGGATGAAAAGAATCATACTAGACAAAAATCAAGTAGACTTAATTCTAACGAGGATTTGTCACCAGTTAGTAGAAGAACATAGAGACTTCTCTGACACCGCACTGATAGCTCTACAACCACGAGGAATCTTGCTCGGGAACGCACTTAAAGCCAAGCTAAAAGAGCTTTTCAATATTGAGGCTACCTATGGAGAGCTAGACACTACATTTCATCGTGACGATTTCAGAAGAAGCGACAAACCACTTATACCTAACACTGTAAGCATTGACTTTGAGATAGAAGATAAAAGAATCATCCTACTCGACGATGTTCTTTATACGGGCAGATCCATTAGAGCATCTTTAGACGCTATCAATGATTTTGGACGTCCGGCAACGGTAGAGCTTGTGACTTTAATCAACAGAAAATTTAAGAGAGAAGTACCTATACACCCTGACTATGTTGGCGAACATATTGATTCGCGAAATGACGATTATGTTAAAGTGGAATGGGAGGATAATAAATGTCAAGTTTGGATAATAACAGATAAAGAAGAATAATGTCATTACTCTCCACAAAACATCTCCTTGGAATAAAGGACATAAGCAAAAATGATATTGACCTTATTTTTAAGACTGCGGACAATTTCAAGCAGGTAATCAATCGACCAATTAAAAAAGTCCCATCTCTCAGAGATGTTACCATAGCAAATGTCTTTTTTGAAAACAGTACCAGGACCAAAATTTCCTTTGAATTGGCTGAGAAACGACTTTCTGCTGACGTGGTCAATTTCTCCAGTTCTAGTTCCTCAGTTAAAAAAGGGGAAACCCTTATCGATACGGTAAATAATATACTCGCGATGAAAGTGGATATGGTTGTAATGAGGCATCCGGCTCCAGGAGCTCATCAGTTTCTGTCTAGACATATTGATGCTAGCATAGTGAATGCAGGAGATGGAACGCACGAGCACCCTACCCAAGCACTTCTGGACGCATATTCTTTAAAGGAAAAAATGGGAAGTCTTGAAGGCAAAAAAATTGTTATTGTTGGAGATATTCTTCATTCTAGAGTAGCTCTTAGCAATATTTATTGCTTGCAAAAACTAGGTGCTAAAGTAAGAGTATGTGGCCCTCCTACCCTAATGCCCAAATTCGTAGATAGTTTAGGAGTAGAAGTTAGCCATGACTTAGAAGAAAGCCTAAATTGGTGCGATGCTGCTAACATGCTCCGCATCCAACTAGAACGTCAAGACGACAAATATTTTCCAAGTCTAAGAGAATATTCACTCCAATATGGAGTAACGTCCCCCTTGCTAAGAAAGATCGACAAGGATATCATTATAATGCACCCTGGACCTATAAACCGAGGCGTAGAGATAAGTAGTGAAGTAGCTGATTCTAACGAATCAATCATATTGGACCAAGTAGAAAATGGTGTAGCTATCCGTATGGCTGTGCTATACTTGTTAGCAGGATCTGTTAAGGACTAACGATATGCAAAGTAGTGTATATATCCTGTATACCGGAGGGACGTTCGGTATGAAAAAATCTGAAGACAAAGGGCTAGAACCCAGCTCTTGGGGAGAGATAATTGAGTACTTGCCTGCGATCAAGAACCAAACATTTTTCAATTATTTCTCTGAGATTAATTTCACTTTTGAAACATTAGAACCAGTCATTGATTCCTCTGACATTACCCCTGATGTATGGAAAAGAATAGCAGATAAAATCTACCAGAACTATGATTCTAATGATGGGTTTATTGTGATCCATGGAACTGATACTCTTGCTTACACATCATCTGCTTTGAGTTTTATGTTCGAAAACTTAAGCAAACCAATAGTACTCACTGGAGCTCAGCTGCCTATTTTTCATCCGAGAACTGACGGAATAGTAAATCTAAGTAATGCCATTTATATAGCCGGATACAAAAGTTTTGGAATTGAATTGATACCTGAAGTATGTGTCTGTTTCAATGATGATGTACTCAGAGGTAATAGAGCAGTAAAAACCAGTACAAATGATTTTGAAGGATTTAGCTCACCCAATTACCTAAACCTTGCCAACCTAGAGCAAAACATTACTGTAAACCGTCATTTGGTCTATAAAGCTAATATGAAAGAACTTGCTCTAAAAGCAAATTTTAGTGACAAGGTGGTAAATGTTACCGTATTCCCTGGGTATAGTCCAAGTGCACTGATAGACCTTGTTTCCACAAATAAACTCGAAGGTATTGTGTTAAAAACATACGGAGCAGGAAACCTACCTACTTCATCAAGTTGGGACAAGCTTGTTGAAATATGTGAGACTACCAGCACCATCATTTTAGCCACTACTCAGTGTCCAAATGGCTCTATAGAATTGGGGCAGTATGCTAGCAGTAATAAGCTTAAAAGTAAGATCGTAGTCGACGGAAAAGACATCACATCTGAAGCAGCTCTTACCAAATTAATGTGGGTAATCGGCAACTTTGAAGTAAGCGAAAGATGTTCTATACTATCTAAAAACCTCAGAGGAGAGATTAACTAGCTTAACTTGCTAGTAATCAGCTTTTTATCTGTTTTGATTTGTTAATTCATTGTGGATATGTCTAAAACTTTAGCTCAGCTAAAAACACCCTAATTTTCGTACTTTCACGCTTTAATTTTAACCAAATTATGAGCGAAGAAAACAAAGGCTATGGAGCCGATAGTATTCAGGCCCTGGAGGGCATGGAGCACGTAAGAAAACGTCCATCAATGTACATTGGAGATGTTGGAGTCCGTGGACTTCATCATCTCGTATATGAAGTTGTAGACAACTCCATAGATGAAGCAATGGCAGGCCATTGTGACAAGATAGATGTATGGATTAATGAAGATGGCTCTATTTCTGTAAAAGATAATGGAAGAGGTATTCCTGTGGCAATGCACAAAAAAGAAGGTGTATCTGCACTACAAGTAGTTATGACTAAAATCGGTGCCGGAGGAAAGTTTGACAAAGACTCTTACAAGGTATCAGGTGGTCTGCACGGAGTGGGTGTTTCTTGTGTGAACGCTCTTTCTGTTCACTTGAAGGCTTCTGTATACCGTGAGGGAAAAGAATACGAGCAAGAATATTCTAGAGGAAAAATAAAGTATGAAGTAAGAGAAGTAGGTAAAACCAGTGAACAAGGTACGATGGTTACCTTCACTCCTGACCCTGAAATTTTTGCTCAAACGACGGAATACAACTATGATACACTTTCTCTGAGAATGAGAGAGCTTTCATACCTAAACAAGGGTATTGAGATCAGTATTACGGACAAACGACGTAAAGATGAAGACGGAAACTTCATTAGAGAGGATTTTAAAAGTACAGAAGGACTTAGTGAATTTGTAAGATATCTGGATGGCACAAGAACTCCAATCATGAGTTCTGTAATCGCGATGGAAGGCGAAAAAAATGGAATCCCTGTGGAAGTAGCAATGATTTACAACAACTCCTATGCTGAAAATCTACACTCTTATGTAAACAATATAAATACTCATGAAGGTGGTACTCACTTATCTGGATTCAGAAGGGGATTGACGCATACACTTAAAAAATATGCTGACGAATCTGGAATGTTGTCTAAGCTCAAGTTTGACATATCTGGAGACGACTTTAGAGAAGGATTGACGGCTATAGTTTCGGTTAAAGTTGCAGAACCTCAATTTGAAGGACAAACAAAGACAAAACTAGGAAATAGAGAAGTTTCTTCTGCGGTAAGTCAAGCTGTTAGCGAGATGCTGACCAACTTCTTGGAAGAAAACCCTAATGAAGCCAAGATCATCGTTCAAAAAGTAATCTTAGCTGCTCAAGCTAGACACGCTGCAGCAAAAGCACGTGAAATGGTACAGCGTAAGACTCCAATGGGTGGAGCAGGATTACCAGGTAAACTCTCAGATTGCTCTGAAAAAGATCCTGCAATATGTGAATTGTACCTGGTGGAGGGAGACTCAGCAGGTGGTACTGCTAAACAAGGTAGAGATAGAAACTACCAAGCTATCCTTCCACTTAGAGGGAAAATTCTTAACGTTGAAAAAGCCTTAGAACACAAAATCTACGACAACGAGGAAATTAAAAACATGTTTACTGCTCTAGGTGTGACTATAGGGACAGAGGAAGATGCACGTGAACTGAATACAGCTAAGCTGAGATACCACAAAATAGTTATCATGACGGATGCGGATGTTGACGGGAGTCATATTCGTACATTGATTCTTACATTAGTATTCAGATACATGAAAAAACTTATCGAAGAAGGTTATCTATATATTGCTACTCCACCACTTTATCAGGTTAAAAAAGGAAGTAAATCTGTATACTGCTGGAGTGATGAAGAGCGTGATGGCTTAGTAAGAAAACTAGGTGGGGACAATCCTGACAGTGTTAAAATTCAAAGATATAAAGGTCTTGGTGAGATGAATGCTGAGCAGCTTTGGGAAACTACAATGGACCCTGAGAGAAGAACCCTAAAACAAGTTACATTGGATAATGCAGCTGAAGCTGATAGAGTATTCTCTATGCTTATGGGTGATGAGGTTCCGCCTCGTAGAGAGTTTATTGAGGCAAATGCCAAGTATGCAAATATTGACGTCTAGTCTAAATAAATCATAATTAAAAAGGCTCAACAAATGTTGAGCCTTTTTAATTTTATGAAGTTCTGACAGCTTTATATCGCCAAAATCTCTGCAAGTTGAATCATATCATTTGATACAGACTTTTTACCGTATATAGCCTTTTCAAACGGCGTGTACACAACTTCATCACTTACGATTCCTACAGTCACACTCTGTTTGCCATCCAATAATGCTTTTATAGACTCTGACCCTAACCTTGAGGCCAATATTCTGTCACGAGCACTAGGAGTCCCTCCTCGTTGTACGTGACCTAATATAGTGCTTCTTACTTTTAAATCAGGATAGAGTTTAGAAATCTTCTTCTCCAAAACCAAGGCTCCTCCTTGTTCATCTCCCTCCGCGACGATAATAATACTAAAAGACTTCTTTCTTCGGCCAGGACGATTAAAATGCTGAATAACCTTGTCCCAATCCTCCTGATCTTCCGGAATTAGAGCTCCTTCTGCCCCACCAGCTATAGCCACATCCAATGCTATAAATCCACTGTTTCGACCCATCACTTCTACTATAAATACACGCTCATGAGAGTGAGCCGTATCCCTGATCCTATCTATAGAGTCTAAAGCTGTATTGATAGCGGTATCATACCCTATAGTGAAATCAGTACCATATAAATCATTGTCTATTGTACCTGGGAGACCTACACAAGGAACACCAAACTCTTCATAAAAAATCTTGGCACCTGTATACGATCCATTTCCACCAATACATACCAGGGCATCTATTCCCTGTTCTCGGAGATTATCATATGCCTTTTGACGCCCTTCTGGGGTCATAAAATCTTTACTTCGTGCTGTTTTCAGGAAAGTTCCTCCTCGTTGAATAATATTAGCAACTGATTGTCGATCTAAATCAATAATCTCATTCGCTATCATTCCCTCATAGCCCCTTTTTATTCCTTTGACCTTTAGTCCATTATATATCGCAGTACGTACTACTGCTCGTATACAAGCATTCATTCCAGGGGCATCCCCTCCGCTTGTATACACTCCGATTGTCTTCATTTCTAATATTTTTTTACCAAATTCTTAAATCACTTTCAACAGCAATCTTACGTTATTACTCCACATTTTGACGCTTATATCTAAATTGGATATAATCTGAATGGTTGTCAGTCTCAAGTACTTCAAGTATTTCTATAAGAGCAAGATTTCCATTCCCTCCCAATTTCATCAGGACTAAATCACCTCTTACAAGAGACACGGTAGATTCTTCTGATCCAGCCATATTCCACGCAGCTTCAATATCAGCATCCGTGTTTATGTCTGACCATGTACTCGCAGACATTTTTTTAAACTTGCCGCCATTCTCAGACCTCCATCTAGCGGGCCACGCCCATACATTGTCAGGTTCGGTATCATCACGCAAATCGTGCTTTTCTGTCTGTTCATTTTCGTCTAGCAAAACCCCGTCCACCAACGAAAACGAACCCAATTCATCTCCATAAAAATTGTAAATAGTATATGGCTCTTCATTCTGTCCCTTTTCAAACAGAAGAAGATCATTATCCACATCCAGGGTTCCGATATTGGTAATTTCTGCAGTAGCTGATTCCGATGCTTCACTAGTCGCTCTAAACTTATAGATTTCCAAACCAGCCTCTGAACCTGTTGTACCCTTAAACCTATAATCAAAGCTATACGCACCGCTTAAGGCAGTATCAAAAATCTGAATCCAAGGTTCGCCATTCACACGCTTTTCAATGGTAAAAGATGTTAGATGTTCTTCATTAGACGCCTTTATATCAAGTTCAAAAGGAGTATTAGCCGGGATTGAATCTTCCCATTCAGGGTACATATTCTTAATTCCATTAATAGAAACAATCGGAGGTGGGGGATCCACTTCTTCATCGCAACTAGGCAAAACTAGTCCTACAAATAAAAAAACAAACAGTGCTGCAAGTACACTTTTAAGAATTCCATTCTGTTTCATAATAGCTTAAATACTCTTAACACAAATATACTTTTTCCGTCTACCAATCATAGCAAAAAAAAGGTCGATGCGAAGCACCGACCTTTCAATTTTAATCTATTATTATCTTTACGATTATTGTTCGTACTTGTAGATAAATTCTACGTAGTCACTATTATTCCCAGAAGTTTCAACAACGTCAGTGATAGTAACTAAAGCATATTTACCAGCATTTTTAATGTTAAGGATGTAGCTTTCATCTTTTACAACGTCTATTTCAGTCATTGCTGCACCTGCATCATCCCAAGCGTTTGAAATTTCTTTTTGATTTGTAATAGAAGCCCAAGCAGAAGCACTAGCTTTTTTGAAAGTAGTACCGTTTCTTGAAGTCCATCTAGCTGGCCAGTTAGCGATTTCATCGTTAGCAGTTGAATCTTGGATATCCTTCAATTCATCTGGCTCACCTGAAGTTAGAGAACCAACTCCAATTTGATAAGCACCTGCTTTTGGTCCTTTGAAGTTATACACTCTAAATGGGTTACCATCATTATCCTTCTCTAGTACAGCTAAATCAGCTCCACCATCACCGATGTTTGTAATTGTAATAGACTTTGAAGTAGAATTTCCGTCTTTGTCAGCAACAGTAAAAGTATACACTTCTAGTCCTTCAGTAGCTTCTGTCATTCCCATAACATCTACTTGAGTAATAGACTTAGTGCTAATTGATGAATCAATTAAAGATACCTCAGCACCTCCGTCTACAGACTTAGTTACTGTTAGAGTTTTCATGTTGCTAGTGTGAGTAGCAGTGATTGCCATTGTAAACTCAGTGTTTGCAGATAAAGATACATCTTCGTCAATGTACTCAGATCCTCCGATGAAGTTTAATACTGGCTTAGGTGCTACTTCTTCGTCAGAACCAGGACCACAGTTTGTCAAGAATAATGCTCCAAAAGAAAGGAGACCCACTAAAGTTAAAAATTTGATATTTTTCATGTTAATTGTTTTGTGGTGCAAAAATACAATCTTCATTGCATTTCGCATACTACTATTACTTTGTTGCTTAAATCTTGCAATTCTTTTTTATTCCTATCAATTGATTTTAGAGTTGGCACACGCTTTGCCATATATCGGCACACACAATACTTTAGAAAGGTGTGACAATATGACATTTGACAATAAAATAGTACTAAGCGGTGAGGTTATAGGTGATACAGATGGTTCAGAAATCATATCTGTTATTGCTGATAGCGATTTTGAGGATGACAGCAAAGGAGAATATCCGAGTAATCTGCCATTATTGCCATTAAGAAATACCGTACTCTTTCCTGGAGTTGTTTTCCCGGTGACCATCGGCCGTGATAAATCAATTAAACTAATAGAAGACGCCTATAAGTCTGATAAGATTATAGGTGTGATTACTCAAAAGGATAAGAGCATTGAGGACCCTTCGGTAAATGACATCTATAATAAAGGAACTCTAGGGCATATTCTAAAAATGCTTAAAATGCCTGATGGAAATATTACGGCTATTATTCAGGGGAAACGCAAATTTGAGATAACCTCTATCACTCAGGAAGATCCATATCTACGAGCTGACATTACGGCTATCACTGATGGTAAGGCTCCAAAAGGGAAAGAAACAAAGGCAACAGTTGACAGTATAAGAGACTTGGCTTCTAAAATAGTGGAGGTCTCTCCTACTATACCTTCTGAAGCCAATTTTGCATTGAAGAATATCAATTCTCCTAATTTCTTAGTTAATTTCATCTCTTCTAATTTGAATGTCTCTGTAGATGAGAAACAAGAATTATTGGAACTAGACAAGTTTGAGAGCAAAGCCAACCAAGTACTTACATATCTGGACAAGGAACTTCAGATGCTTGAACTTAAGAATAAGATTCAAAGCAAGGTAAAGGTAGACTTAGATCAACAACAAAAAGAATATTTCCTTCAACAGCAAATACGTGCGATTCAAGAAGAACTTGGACATGACAACCCAGACAAAGAGATAGAAAATCTCAGAGCTAGAGGTGCTACAAAAAACTGGGACAAAAAGGTGGCTAAGGCTTTTAACAAGGAGCTAGACAGGCTCATGAGGATGAACCCAGCCACTCCTGATTATTCTGTCAGTCTTAACTATGCCGAGGTGCTTTTAGAGCTCCCATGGAATGAGTTTAGTAAGGATAACTTTGATCTAAAGAGAGCACGAAAAGTGTTGGATGCTGACCATTTTGGTTTGGAAAAAGTAAAGGAAAGAATTTTAGAATATCTGGCAGTTCTTAAGCTGAAAGGTGATATGAAAAGTCCAATTCTTTGCCTTTATGGCCCTCCAGGTGTAGGTAAAACTTCACTAGGGAAATCCATAGCTAAGGCGATGGGCAGAGAGTATGTGCGTATGAGTTTGGGAGGTTTACATGATGAGTCTGAGCTAAGAGGACACCGTAAAACCTATATAGGGGCGATGCCGGGCAGAATTATTCAAAGCCTTAAAAAAGCTGGCAAGAGTAATCCTATTTTTGTTTTAGACGAGATTGATAAGATTGGAAATGACTTTAGAGGAGATCCTTCGTCCGCTCTTTTAGAAATATTGGACCCTGAGCAGAACAATGCTTTTCATGACAACTATGTTGACTTGGACTACGACTTGAGCAATGTTCTATTTGTAGCCACGGCTAATCGATTAGATACTATACAACCTGCACTTAGAGATAGAATGGAAATCATAGATATCTCGGGATACACGGTTGAAGAAAAAATTGGGATAGCTAAAAAGCACCTTCTTCCTAAACAAAAGAAAGAACATGGTCTAAAGGCATCTCAGCTTAAACTAGCAGACAAAACCATTGAGAAGGTAATAGATGAGTACACCAGAGAAAGTGGAGTACGTACTCTTGATAAGCGACTAGCCAAAATCAGCAGATGGCAAGCAAAAGAAATCGTTTTTGACAACAACCCGAAACCTACGATTTCAGCATCTCAAATTGAAGAAATTTTAGGACGAGAAAAGATTGAGAAAGACTTGTATGAAAAGAATGATTTAGCAGGTGTAGTAACAGGTCTCGCATGGACCAGTGTAGGAGGAGACATATTGTTTGTCGAAAGTTCCATTACCAAAGGAAAAGGTAAATTGACACTTACTGGACAACTAGGCGATGTGATGAAGGAGAGTGCAATCACAGCTACAAGCTGGCTGAAGGCAAACTCTGAACTTATTGACATTGACCCTAAGTTGTTTGACGAGTACGATCTTCACATACATTTCCCTGCCGGCGGTACCCCTAAGGATGGACCAAGTGCAGGTATTACCATTTTGACTGCACTAGCTTCTTTAATAACTCAAAGGAGAGTGAAAAATCGTCTTGCTATGACAGGAGAAATTACACTCAGAGGAAAAGTACTTCCCGTTGGTGGCATCAAAGAGAAAATCCTAGCTGCTAAAAGAGCTGGGATCAAGGAGATAATTATGTGTAAGGCAAACAAGAAAGATATTGATGATATCAAGCCATCATATATTTCTGATTTGAAATTTCATTTCGTAGAACATATGAATGAGGTTTTGGAACATGCCTTGACCAAAACGAAAGTTAAGGATGCTAAGAAGCTAGTGATTTCTGCTAAACCAGCATAAGTATATCACAGAAGCTTGCATTCAATAATTGCGTAAGTGTTTGATTATTTGTAGTTTTGGGTTCGAAAATTTTAAAAACGAATTATGAAAAACAATTTATTTCTTACACTTATTATTACCCTTTTGTCACTTGGAACCACACTAGCTCAAGATTTTTATCACTCTGCAGGAGTAGGACTTTCTTCGATTATGTACAACCAAGAGTACACGACACCACTTACACACTCTAGTTATTCGGGAAGCACGGCTACACCGGGCTTCGTCTACAACCCTACTTTATCATTTGAAATCAACCGCAAAATGTCTTTCAATCTAGCAGCATATCCAATGCTCGGTTTTTCTGTTAATTCAAGAGAAGGATCGTCCTTTGGCATTGAGCTACCAGTTGCAGGTGAATTATTCTTTGGAGACATGGATGACATAGGTGGTTTCATTGGTGCAGGTTTTGCTTTTGGATCATCTGCCGACGATTATTGGTCGGGTTCTATCTTAGGTCCTCAACTATCGGCTGGAGGTCAACTTGAAATCCAAGGTAGCGTAATCAAAGGCAGAATAGGATATACTATCGGACTGAATGAGAGTCCAGAAGAGTCAGGTATAGTATACACTACTGACAAAAGAAACATGCTTTCTTTAAGTTTACTATATCCTTTAGGTCAATAACCTAATTGAATTTCTAAAAAAAGGAGGGCAAGAGAGACTTACCCTCCTTTTTTTTGCCTCTATACATCACTTATTCATCCAGTCAGCAATATCCTTAATCACCTCAAATGAAACGTTCTGAGGTACAAAATAATCATTGGGACCTGGCTTAGCTGAAGTAGATAGGGTAAATAAGTGAGTCAGGTTTGGGTAGCTTTTCAGTGTCACATTCTTTTGTTCACCCACTTTTGATTTCCAAATCTTATAATCTACCATAGTAATTTGATAATCTTTTTCTCCTTGAAGTATAAGAAATGGAGTTTCCTTATTTTCTGACAATACCTGAACAGGATCATAAGTAAATATTCCTCTCCAAAAACTTCCAGGCCAATACGCTAACAGTTCAGACGAAGGTGTTTCAAGAGAATAATTAGCTGTTCTTATCTTTTCAGCGTTAAGTGTGTTTTCTCTTATTATGTCATCTTCGTCACTGGTTATCTCGTCATCGTATGATGTAAGATACTCCATTTGATAGATAATCAAATCTTCTAGACGCCTAGCATTGGCAGAAAACAAAACTCCTCCGCTCAATGAACTGCCTAGTGAATCTGCAATAAGAGGCATCGAAAATGCCCCTAAACTATGCCCAAGTACAAAATGCTTCCCAAAGTACAAGCTTGTATCATCCTTTATACTATGAAATGCACTTATGGCATCGTTTATGGTTTCATCATACAAATCAAACTGTTCCTCCATAACTTCTGGATACAACTTAGACCGTTTGTCGTATCTAAAACTAGCAACCCCATTTTTCGCTAAGCCCATAGCCAAATCATAAAACACCTTATTGGGTCCTATAGTCTCATCTCTGTCATTTGGTCCAGAACCATGAACCAATATCACAACCGGACAATTTTTGCACTCTAGAGGTATAACTAGTTCTCCAGAAAGTTCATATCCATCGCTTATGAAGTTGATATAACGCTTCCCAACTCCCAGTCCATCAGCGTAATCAGGAGTTTTATAACCAAGAGCACTTATAAACAATCCAGATATCTCTTTGTGCTCATTCTCAGATATCTCCAATCCCATTGAAAGTTCTTCAAATCGAACTAATGCACTTTGCTTAGAACCTCCTTCTAATTCTTTCCTCTCTATATTCTCTATTGCCACAAATTCGCCACCTTGATCCTCTAGACTTTCCCATATCTCCTTGATCTTTTCTTTTGGAACGCTCTCCTTCATATTCTCATCAAAGCATCTGAATAATTTACTATACTTATGACTTGCCAGGAGGTTAGATACTTTGACTATATCTAC
The DNA here is from genome assembly GCA_049609445.1 of Bacteroidia bacterium. Taxonomy (GTDB): domain Bacteria; phylum Bacteroidota; class Bacteroidia; order NS11-12g; family UBA9320; genus UBA9320. The sequence continues at coordinate 14,423 of JBMYYN010000019.1, forward strand.
TTGTGCGTGTAAACCGAAAATGAATAATGTACTGAATACTGTAATTAGAAATCTCATACTAGAACGTGGAAGATACGTAATTATAAAATGGTATCTGATAGGTCGCTATAAAACACTATCAAATTTCCTTAACTGTTTCACAAATACGCCAAAATCTTTTGGGTATTCTGCAACGATTTTCATCAAACTACCGTCCATATCATGGAGTTCGAGTGAATAAGCGTGCAAAGCAAATCTACTTATCATCGGTCTCTCTTCCGACTCTTTTTTTAGTGAAAAGTTTTTTTTGAACCGAGACAAGTATGGTAGTTTCCCGCCATATATTTCGTCAGCAGCGATAGAAGCATTTTGAGAGGCTAAATGTATTCTTATCTGATGCTGTCGGCCAGATTCAGGAGAACAAGAAATCAATGTATAATGGCCAAAATTCTCAATTGAATTAAAAGTAGTCTTACTTGGTTTCCCCTTCTGCTTATTTACAGCACTTCTTCCGCTTCGCGTAGTTACTAATGGTAGGTCTACAATAAAATCCTCAAACGAATGCACTCCATCTGCAACAGCATGATAAATTTTCTTAACTCGTCTTTTTTCAAATGACACAGCCGCATGACTGTATGCTTTCGGGTGCTTTGAGAGCAACAAGACTCCACTGGTTTCTTTATCCAATCTATGGCAGAGTTGCAAATTTTCATCATACCGTTTTGCTTGCTCAATCACGGAATTAGCTTCACCCAATCTCTCATGAAGGCTACTTACTCGTGCAGGTTTATTTATTGCTAAATAGTTGTCGTTTTCGAAAACGATCTGATCTTTAAACCTAAACCTTTTCACGAATTCGTAAAAGTAATTAGTTCGTCTAAAGAAAGCTTTTGTTGCTCACCTTTTAGTAAATCTTTAACAGCAAACAACTCTGTCTCCATTTCTTCATCACCTATAGTGACGACATACCTTACTCCTATCTTATTCGCAAAATCAAATTGCTTATTTATTCGTTTATTCTCAGGGTAAACTATACAACCTTCTCCTAAATCTCGAATTTTTCGAGCTAAACTTGCTGCATAAATTTGAGACTTTTTATCAAAGTGACAGAGTAAGATATTCTCGTTTGTATGTAAGTTTTTAGGCCACAGTTCTTGAGACTCTATAATCTCATAAATCCTATCTATCCCGAAACTTATACCCACACCTGAGACATCTTTCAATCCAAAAACTCCAGTCAAGTCATCATATCTACCTCCTCCTGAAATGCTTCCAATTCCACTATCCGGAACCACGGCTTCAAAAATACAGCCCGTATAATAATCTAAACCTCGGGCCAAACTTAAGTCTAGCTCCACCTTGATATTTCTTTTAGAATCTCCCAGAAAAGCCAACACTTCTCTTAGGTCTTCTATTGCTTTGTTAGCTAGCTCATTATTGTTAAATGCTTTTGAAAACAACTCCAGATTTTGTTCAGTCAGTTCTGCATTATCTATTATAGAGAATAACTGTTTGCACTTCTCACTACTCACACCATATCCTGCTAACTCTTTTATCACACCATCTTCCCCGATCTTATCCAATTTATCTAGAGTGGATGTGAATCTACCTACTGGAAATTCCAGCTGCAGCTCATCTACCAATGCTTCAAGAAACTTCCTGTGATTGATTTTCACAACAGCCTTTCCTAACCCCAGTTGAGTAAACGCTTCATCATAGATTTGTATTAAATCTGCTTCGTGTATCAACGAGTTAGAACCAATACAGTCTGCATCACATTGAGTAAACTCTCTGAAACGTCCTTTCTGAGGTCGATCTGCTCGCCATACAGGTTGAATCTGATACCTTCTAAATGGAAAAGTAATATCATTTCTATGTTGTACTACAAAACGGGCAAATGGAACAGTCAAATCATACCTTAATCCTAATTTAGATTTGCCTGGAATCCATCTATCGGGAAAGGTCTCTTTTACTATTTGGGCTTTAGCTCCTTCTACCTCATTAACAATTTCTTTGTTACTTCTTATTTTGTAAAGTAATTTGTCTCCCTCGTCCCCATACTTTCCTTCGAGAGTCGATAAAGTTTCCAAAGCTGGGGTTTCTAACGGTTCGAAACCATATTTAATGAAAATATTACGGATAGAATCCAAAATATAGTTTCGCTTACGCATCACTTTAGGACCAAAGTCTCTAGTTCCTTGTGGATTAGAAGGTTTTTGCATCCCTGCAAATGTAGGATAAGGATTAATTAAAATCGTCGTTGAGCAAACGATAGTTAAACTTTTGAATAAACATTTTTAGGGCATTGAACATTTCATCTCCTTCTACCTCTTTTTCTTCAGCTATATCTTTCGTATGTGCTGGGTCAGATTTATACTCAAAAAGTTCATATTTCGTAACTCCATTCCATTGTAGACTTAGAGAATCGTTGGTAATAACATAAACATTTCCATCATAATGGATTACATCCCTTTTCATCGTATCTAACAATGACCTTCCCATTGACACTGTACTTTTCTTACCCGCCATTTGGAGTATAGTAGGATATATATCCATGTGCTGTACAATATGCTCTACTTTCTTTGGCCCAAATAAAGAAGGGGAATAAATCATTAGAGGAACAGCATACTTGCCTCTATAAGTTTGAAACTCTGGAGTTTCATTTATAGAAGTGTGATCAGCCGTTACTATAAAAATAGTTTTATCAAACCATTCCTCTTTTCTAGATGTTTCAAAGAAATTACGCAGTGCCGCATCTGTATACCTTACTGATTGATGTA
>JBMYYN010000020.1:0-16513 GCA_049609445.1 Bacteroidia bacterium
GGATACGTAGCTTCAGCACAATCCGTATTGTATGTAGATTCTGCCGCAAGTGGCACTTCAAATGGATTAACTTGGGCCAATGCATTTACAGATCTACAAGATGCCCTAGATCAACGAATGACTAATGCCAATGTGGATACTATACTTGTTGCTTCAGGCACATATATACCTACTGAGTCGCCTGATGGTACTAGTACAAATTTCCAGGATTATGCTTTTCACTTAAAAGACTCTTCTGTGGTTATCCTTGGAGGTTATAATCCTAGTACTGGAATTAAAACTACAACAAAGTCTATTCTAAAGGCGTCAGTTGCTGTTAATTTAGTGTCTGCATATCACGTATTTATGACGTCAGATTTACCTGCAACAACGGAGATTAATAATTTTATGATTACCGGTGGACAGGGAGAAACATCGCCATTATTCAGTCTTATATACGATGGAAAAGGGTTTGAAAGATACAGTGGAGGAGGTTTCACCAATTTGAATTCGAATATTACGTATATAGATTGTTATTTTTATGATAACAGATCATCACTTGGAGGAGCAATTCACAGCCGAAGCGGTACTGATTCTTTTTATAATTGTGTTATCAGAAAAAATGTGGCACCGAATTATGCAATAAATGGTTCGAGTACAGCTGGAGCAGGTGGGGGGTGTTATTTTATTTTTGGGACTGTCTATATGGAAAGTTGTTTGATAGATTCAAACAGTGTTGATGGTTATGCTTATGGAGGTTCAGGTGGAACATATTATGTGTCAAAAACAAGTGGAGGTGGAGTGATAATGGCTAATTGTTCATATACTGCGGAAAACTGCGTTTTTGATGATAATCTTTCTACTTCAGGTGTAGCAGTTGGTACTAGCAGTTCTAGTAATGTTTTTAGAAATTGTGCATTTATAAACAATGATGCTAGTCTATCCCCTTATGCTATTAACAAACCTCAGAAAGGCTCAGGTATTTGGAGTGTTCAGTCTTACAATAGGGTGTATGGGTGTAGTTTCATCGGAAACAATGCCTATGAGGATGCAGCCATTTACTGCGATTTTCAAGACACCTTAGAAGCGGTAAATTGTTTGTTTTACGATAATACCGAAGATGGCGGGGTAGTTAGTGACATTGGTCTAAAAAGTGGAGTTAATGGAGCCTTTCTGATTAATTCTTTCCATAATGCAACTGATGTAGGAGATACCAGTGTATTAGATACCGGAGGAGGTTTTGTAGATCTAAGTGCGGCTTATAACAAAGATATTTTTGTGGATTCTGTAAACCATATAGGAGCAGACAATACATGGGGTACAGATGATGATGGTTTTAACCTAAGTGTTTCATCGTTATTAATAGGGAAAGGAACTGCACTAAATGGCTTAACTGAAGATATCATTGGGACTGCAAGAAATGCATCTCCTTGCATAGGAGCATATGAGTTAGATATCTGCAGCGAGACCTCTGGAACCGTGTATGTTGATGTAAATGCAACAGGAGTAAATAGTGGTCTAAGTTGGGTCAATGCGTTTACAGATTTACAGGATGCATTAGACTTACGTATGTCGTGCAATAATGTAGATACCATACTCGTAGCTGAAGGTACATATTATCCTACATCAGCTCCGGATGAAACCACTACAGATCCTCGAAAAAGAGCCTTTCACTTGGCAAGTGCAAATGTGGCGGTTATCGGAGGATACGATCCAGTAAGTGGCACGAAGACTGGAGATACTACTTTTTTAGATGGAGACCTAGTTACGGCGGGCACCGCAAGTGATAGTGCAGTTCATGTTTTATGTTTTGCTTTATTAAGTAGCTCCACAACGTTTGAAAATTTAACCATTACAAATGGAAAGGCAAATGCCTGGGTAAATATGTTCTATGCCGGAAGAACCTTTGTAAACCACTCAGGTGGTGGAGCCATTATTGTAAACGCAAATGTTAAGTTCAAAAACGTTTTGTTAGATAATAACTATGCTGCTTCTAGTGGAGGGGCAATTTATGTCTACAATGGTTATCCTCAAATGGAAAATTCTGTGGTCTCCAACAATAGTGCTGTAAATGGAGGTGCAGTTGCAATGGTTAATAATGTTAACATTGCTTTTTCAAATACAGTTTTTTATAATAACACCGCAACCACTGGAGGTGCATTTCATGGGCATGCTTTTACTAGCCCTAGTTTAAGTAATTGCGTATTTACCAATAATTCTGCTACGGGTAATGGAGGAGCCTTTTACATGAATTTGTATTCATCACCCGTTTATAATCACGTCAGTTTTGTTGGCAACAGTGCAGCCAATGGTGGTGTTGCATATTTTGACAATACTTCTACACCTACCTTTAAAAATATCGTAAGCTATGATAACTCTGCAACATCAAATCCAGAGATTGCATTATTAAATTCTTCTAGCATTAACAGTACAAGTACAAATAATGCCAGCGATCAAGGAATAAGCAGCAGTTTGAGTGGTGTTGGGAGTGGATATACAAACTTGAGTGGGCTTCACTTCAAAGATCTTTTTAAGGATTCTACGAACTTTAAAGGTTTGGATAATATCTGGGCGACAAATGATGATGGACTAATTCCAATAGATACTGCTGTGATAAATCAAAGCGGTAGTTCCAAATTTGAACAGGATATCGCAGGATTCTATAGAGGCTCATCGAGCAGTATGGGGGCATATGAGACGAGAGCCTGTACACCTAGTAATGTTCTCCCAACCAAACTAGATTCCATTTATAGTTCTTCGATAAAAACCACTGATAGTCTTGACTGGTCACATTACTGCTCAGAAAATGGGGAGTTGCTTCTTTCCCTTTATTTATTAACAGGGAATGCAGTTGTTAATGCTGATGAAGTTAGGCTAAAAACCGGTCCTGCACGGGCGTTTAGTACTACCAGTTTTGGCAACTCGTTTAGCAACACAAATGGCTATGCCATGATTGATAAACGTTGGGATGTGAGTCCTTCGACCAATAATTCTACCGGTACTGTCGGAGTCAGATATTATTTTACTTCTGATGATTATAATGATATAAAAGTAGCCTTAGCTGCTAAGTCTACGACGTTGGACTCCGTGCAACAGTTACAGATGTACAAAGCTACAAATGGGGCATCATTTTCTGACCCGCACTTGGTGAATACACGTGTGATTAGTAAAGGTACTGTAGCTGATACTACAAACTGGATTTATAGTGCTCATAACACAACCAACCATAGTGCAGAATTTACTGTTAAGTCATTCTCTGGAGGTGGAGGTGGAGCTTTAGGGGGAGGCGGAGGTACTGTACCTGTTGAGTTAATTGAGTTCGCGGCGAGAGGCAAAGAAGGGCATAAAGCAGTCTTGGACTGGACTACAGCGAGTGAGATCAACAATAGCCACTTCATCATTGAAAGAAGCTATGATGGGGAGCACTACCAATTCGTAGACAGAGTAGAAGGAAATGGAACTACGCAGGAAGTGATCGACTACAAATACATCGATGAGACGATAGCCAAAGAAAATAGAGTAGTATATTACAGACTACATCAGTTTGACTACGATGGTGAAAGTGCTTACAGTGATGTGAGAGTAGTCGAATTAGACAACTTAGAAGGCGTTACAGTAAATGTATATCCGAATCCAGCTAGAGAAGCAATTTACGTACGAGTAGATGCAGAAACAGAGGAAGAGTTGAAGATAGAACTGGTGAATGTAAATGGACAAAAATTATATAGCAACACCCTAACTTCAAAAGAATCAAATACCCGACTCGACCTAAGTAAATACCAAGCAGGCATTTACTTTGTGACTGTGAAGTCAGCTAAGAGCAACTACTTCTACAAGATAGTAAAACAGTAAGTATATATTTCCGATTAGAAACCTGTAAAAAGCCTCTGTAATTCTATTATAGTGGCTTTTTTATTCTTTTTGATAGAGTTATACATCGTTGGAGTATCTCTATCCAAAACCAAGTATCGTATAAAAGATCTAATCCATTGCTATAGGAAGTGATAGAATTAGCACTATTGTCATTGATCAGTGGACGGAATCCTGTCCCTGCTGTTTAAGACATTTGAGCGAAAAAATCAAAAGAAAGCATCATCTTAAACTTTAAAATATACCTCCTCAAAAGGTACTCTAAATTGTGGCCCATGTATGCCTTTTTCGTCTCTAATTCCACAGCTGATTATCATATTGATTTCTGCACCTCTCGGAAGGCCCAATATCTTCTTTACTCTCAAGGTGTCACTTCCTTCCATAGGGCAAGTGTCATAACCTATGGCTGCCATGCTTATCATGAAATTTTGAGCAGCTAAGCCAGCACTTTTATGAGCTACGATACGCATATCACTGGTTCTCGTTTGTCGGTAGACTGGTTTGAACAAACCCATGATTTGAAAGAACACATACTTTATCCAACCAAAAATCCCTAGAAAATCGGAATAGAGTATAGGAATGAGTTTGCCGAAATACTTCTCGTTTCTCTTCTTGTATTTCAAGTCTTTTTCAGTTGGCGTTTTTTCGGCGTAAGTCTTGTTTCTAAAAGTCAGAACAGCGTTAGCTCTTTCACGCCATAGGTCTTTTCTAGCCACGACTACTACGAGTTGCTGTGCGGTACTTGCAGCTCCTTGATTGAAACATGCTTCAGCAAGTTTGTCCAATGTTTGTTTGCTCGTGACATGATGAAACTCCCACAATTGTAGATTACTGCTGGTAGGAGCGAGGGAGGCATTTACCAAGCATTGTTTTACTTTCTGAGTGTCTATGGCTTGGTCGATATATGATCGTATCGATCGTCTGTAAGCTATCGCTTCTGAAACTGTTTTTTCCATGTGTTAAGAGGTTTCAAGGATAAGGATTTTTAAGCTTCTAGTTTTATAGATAGTCATTTTATATTAACTACCTCACTATCAATATTCCTCCACTTCGTTCGAATGGCGTTCCATCCACAGCTTCTCCCCAAGCTCTGTAAATGTACATGCCATTTTGGAGAGGCTCATTATTGTATTTTCCATCCCAACGCTCTAATGCTGATTTCGTTTCCCATATTTTCTCTCCCCACTTGGTAAATATCTGCATGTTGTATTCTAAAATACCTCGCGAAACTATACCATAGGTATCGTTGGTGCCATCTCCATTTGGAGTAAAGGTGTTAGGTATGTGAAGTACAAATACATCTTCTACTTCTACCATCTGAACAAGTGTATCGGAACAGCCCAAATCGTTACTGCTCACTAGTCGCACGGCATAATATCCAGTGTCACTATAGCTATAAACGGGACTGAAATTTACACTATTTCCTCCGTCACCGAAGGTCCACTCATAATCAGTGGCGTGTGCTGATAAGTTGATGAATTGAAATTCTGGCTCAAAGAAGGTGGCCACGTTAGGTGTATTGGTAAAGTTCGCAACAGGATGAGGAACGATATTGAGTTCATTAATCTTTGAAAGAGAGTCGATACATCCGTTTTCATCCGTCACCACAAGCTTTACGGTATACTGACCTTCATTTGAATATCGGTGTGTTTCATTCTCACGCGTCCCTATGTTTTGGTCTCCAAAATGCCATACAAAAGTACTGCTCGCACCTACCGTAGTCTCATTGGTGAATTCTATAGGCAATCCACTGCAACCAGGATTTGTCAGTATATCAAAGCTAACTATCGGCAATGGATCTACGGTGATTTCGATGGTGTCAGTTGCATTATCACTACAGTTGTCACTAAGCGTAGCTACGTATCTGTTATTTACTAGAGGTGAAACGGTTTTCTGAGTTCCATCACCCAAGCCGTTGTCCCATGAGATACTATGTGTACTCGGTATTCCTCCACTAGCAATAGTCGTGATGTCATAAGATTTACCGCTACAGATAGATTGGTCAGAAGGTAGAGTCAGACTCAAAGCTTCTCTGACAAATACCTGATGAAATGCAGTGTCAGGTTCAACAGTACAGCCATCATTCACTATGATATCTACTTGTCTATCAGCATCTATTCTGACATCATAGTCAGAAACGAGGCTATTGCCGGATTCCCAGTTGTATTGATATCCAGAAGCGATTCCTCCAGTAATTGTAGCTTGTAGATTGATGGTTTCACCAAAGCAAGCGGAATCAGGTCCGGAGACTGTTACATTTAGAGGCTGCAAGAGAGAGATTTCGATGGAGTCCGTAGGCTCAAATGTGCTGCAACCATCTGTTGCACTTACGTAATACGTTTGTACAGAAGTAGGGGAGATGTCCAAGGTAGAAACACTGACATATCCCGTTCCCCAGTCGTATTGTAAAGAACCTGCTTTGCCTCCAGAAGTCTTCGCCTCTAGAGTGAAGTTAGATCCATCGCAAATAGATGTATCGTTTCCTAAGTCAACTTGAAGTGAATCAAGTACCGTGACATTGAAAAAAGCCGTGTCGTTGCTTACCGAACAATTATCTGTATAATTCACCCAATAGGTGTAATCGCCGGGAGAACTAGGACTTACGTTAAACGTGTGGGAAGCTTGGGGACCTTGCGTGGTTCCCTCAGAATTAGAGTATGTGTAGGTACTAAGGCCGCCTTGAGCAGATAACTCTAATTCTGCTGATGTTCCTTGACAAATGCTCGTATCCTTGCTTTGAATATGTGAAAGAGGTGCTCTAACAAATACATTTATCGCTATCGTATCACTAAGAGGAGAGCAACCGTCACTCACCGATAATTGGAACGTTGTATCATTTCTAAATGCATCTGTATACGTACTCCCTGTTGTAGCAGAAGGAATCCACTCAAAGCTGTAGTCTGCAGAACGACCACCTGAGCCAGAACCTGTTAGTGATATCGATTCCAAGTAGCATATTGTAGTATCAGATATAGGTGCCAATTGCAGCGAATCCAACACCGTAATCACGATAGAGTCAGTGATATATTCTTCGATACAATCATCTCCGAATGTAATATAAACCACCGTGTCTTGCTTGGCACTGAAAATGAAGCTGGTATCGCCACTTATGCCATTCCATCGGTAACTATGGTCTGGTTCACTTCCACCAACCCCTTTTGCATAGAGTGTCACTTCTTGTCCGAAACAGATGGTTGTGTCTCCAGATGTCGTGAGACTTAAAGCTGGTCTATAGGCTTGAAATTCAGCTTTAAATCCTGAGCCTTCCAAAAACGGATCAGAAAAATGAGTTATGGTAAAAGCTCCAGAATCAATACGTATAGGAAGTCCTCCATTGGGCAATCCTGTACCTGTGTATCCTCCGATAAGTCTTCCGTCAGTATTGAGACCATCGTACAGATAAATACTGTCATAACCGTTCTCATAGCTAAACTCTTCGAAGGTGATAAAAGCACTATCGCTTGTGTTCATCTCTATGGTCAAAGTATCGCGAGAAAGCCCTATGTATCTACTCTCAGCACCATTATCATACACAAATCCGTGACAAGCGTGAATCGAATCACGTTGATTCCTACGAAGGAAATATCCGTCACAAATATCTCTAGTAGAGTCAAATCGGATATAGTTTTGTTTGTTTATCGTGTCATATACGCTGTTATAACATCCTTCGGCTTGCAACTCTACAGAATGATAGCCTTGAGTGGAAAAACGATGGATTGGATTAGAAAGGGTAGAAGTAGTGCCATCACCAAAATCCCATAAATAGCTTTTTGCATTGACTGATCTATTGAAAAATGCAACAGGCTCTGTAACAGAACAATAAAGAGTGTCAGCAATGAAATCTGCTACAACTTCGCTACTATCATATTCGTCGCCAACACCTACGGCATGCCAAGCGTTTGTAGTCACTATCATTTCATGAGAGCAGTCTCCATAAAGATCAGCTGCGGATCTTATTCCATAATATCGTGCATCTGAGTATTGTGAAGATTTGGTAAGATATACAGTTAGGTTTCTGTATGCTATTTGTTCTGCTTTGTGTATTCCTAGGCTGTCTACATCAAAAGCGTCTCCATTATCATTGGTTCCAGCCTTGCCTTGGCTTAATAAGTAGAACCAGTAGTTTTGAACTCCACTATTCGTATGTACACCACCATTGTCACCGGAGCCAGTTTTCCAGTATGTTCCTTTGTACGTGTCCGGATCTCCTCGAAGGTTTGGATTGGACATATTTCTTAGACCGGTGCCGCTTGACATGATGTCTTCACCCATCTTCCAACTGAAGACTAACGAATCAGCGTAGTATTCTATAGCATTCCCGAATATGTCGCTAAACGATTCATTTAGAGCACCACTTTCGTATGAGTATATAAGACCGGCACTATTTGTGGTCACTGCGTGAGACACCTCATGTCCACAGATATCTATGCTTGTCAGTGGGGCCCAGGAAGTTCCATTTCCATCTCCGTAGGTCATTACCGATCCGTTCCAAAATGCATTTACGTAGTTCTTTCGATAATGTACATAGCTCCGAATCTTAGCACCATTATTATCAAAACTATTGCGATTAAAACGATCGAAATAGTAATCGTAAGTTACTTCCGCTCCGTAGTGGGCATCAGTAGCTATCTCATCGTAGGCTGCATTGTAGTTGTTCCAATAGTTATCACTGTCTGTAAAATCAACGGCAGCATTGTACTTGGTGCCCGTAAGCATATTGTAGGTCTCTATTCCTCCACCTCGCCCAGTTTCTCTTAGCCTGTAATTCCCGGGAGCTATACTATCTGTGGTAATGGTTTTTAGACCTCGGTACTTTGTGTTAGCAGTACCTGTAACATTTACATCATGAAGAAGGTTTTCGATTGCCCAAATCTCACCGTCAGTTGCTTTGATGTAATAGTTTTTTCGCATCAAAGGCTCATCCGAGTTTACCTCAAAGAGATAGGTCAACTCAAAATCCAGATTGAAATTTAGGTCCTTTGGAGCATACATCAATTCACCTTTAGGATAGTAAGTAGCAAGTGGGTCATTTTTCCAGACCTTATAAATAGAGTCCTCAGATGGATTTTGCCATTTGAATGATTTGGCTTGTGTGTGATTCAGTGCCACTTCTCTGGCTAAGTCCACCTCCAATGTGGGTTTGAGCTCCCTCACGTTGTAAACTATGCCATTTATAGATGAGATAAGATTGCCTTTTTTGTGAAGGATTATTTCACTTCCTAAAATGGGTATTCCATTTCTAACATGCTGATAACGAAAGTGGGATTCGCCATCTGATTTTAGGTTTCTAGTAGGAACAAGTTGATCTGCTTTGTCCCATTCTAAGTAAGATGCTAAAAATGCTATCGCTTCTTTATTTGAGGTTATTCCTAGCTCCTGTACCTCTAAATGGAAATTCTTACTTTGGGCCGTTTTCTCATTCCTAAGCTCTACATAACCTTCTTGTGCTAAAGATTTTAATATCGTAAACGAGATTAAAAAGAGGACTAAGACGAACCTGTAAACGTTTAGTAACTTGTAGTTTTTCTTCCTTTTCATTGAGCTCTTACTTTCAAAGATAGTAGGATATAAGCAGAATCGAAATGTATCTGGCATTATATAGGTCAGCATATGGTAAGTTTTACTTTCTTCGTACGTATTATAAATTATGAGATATGTGATGTTTATTTTGATGTTCGCAGTAGCGTTTACGTCTTGCAGAAAGGAACTTGTTGACACCTCCTTAAATACACTAGAAGATGTCACAACTGCGAGCGAGCTTGAGTCGGCAATTGAAAAAGGTGTTACTGTTGTGTTCTTCCATGCAACCTGGTGTAGTGTATGCGAGGAGCAACGACCGGCGGTGGAAAGTGCGGCAGAAAGTGAAGATGCCGAGGGAATCACGTTTCTAGAAGTAGATCATGTAGACAATAAGAGTTTATTCAAAGACTATGATGTAGATGGATTTCCGCAAATTTTGTTTTTCTCAGATGGCGATGAAAGAGAGAGATTGAAAGGGAAAGGACACTCGGTAGAAGATATTATCAGCACCGCAAATAAGTATCTTTAGAGGTGTAGAGATTAAAATGCGGTCTCTATTAAGAAAAAGGTAAGGACCGTGTTATTTTTGTCCTGATGATTATACGAAGTAAAGCTCCCTTACGATTGGGTCTTGCTGGAGGTGGCACAGATGTGAGTCCCTATGCCGATTTGCATGGCGGGTCTATCCTAAATGCCACTATCAATATGTTTGCTCATACAACCATTATCCCAACGGAAAATGGACGTATCAGATTAGAAGCACAGGATATGGAGGTAGTAGAAGAGTTGGATTCTGCAGAGCGTCTAGAGCCTACAGGGCCACTTGCTCTACTCAAGGGCGTTTACAATCGAATGGTCAAGGATTTTATCAAAGAGCCACTATCATTTGAGATATATACCTCAGTAGATGCACCTCCTGGATCAGGTTTAGGAAGTAGCAGCACACTTGTGGTTAGTATTATTGGTGCTTTTGCAGAGTGGTATAACATACCACTTGGAGAGTACGATGTAGCTCATCTTGCCTATAAAATAGAACGAGTAGACCTAGGATTAGCAGGAGGAAGACAAGACCAGTATGCTGCGACATTTGGTGGATTTAACTTTATGGAGTTTTATAAGGATGATAAAGTTATTGTGAATCCTCTACGTATAAAAAGAAAGTATGCAGCAGAACTTGAGAATAATCTAGTGTTATTTTACATGGGTACAAGCAGAGAATCTGCAAAAATCATTGATAAACAGACCAAGAACATCTCAAATAATGACGAAAAAGCATTGGAAGCTACGCATCGACTAAAGAAGCAAAGTGTAAAGATGAAAGAAGTCATTCTGATGGGTAAAATGGATAGTATAGGAGAGGTTATGCACTACGGATGGGAATCCAAAAAGATGATGGCCGCAGGGATTACTAATCCAGAGATTGATGCTATTTATGATACCGCAATGAATAATGGTGCGACTGGAGGTAAGATCAGTGGTGCTGGAGGAGGAGGATTTTTCTTTTTTTATTGCCCGAGTGTATCGCGATCTAAATTAATTAAAAGCCTCGAACCGTTTGGCGTAAAAGCTCGGCATTATCATTTTACGAGAACTGGACTTTATACTTATTCTTTACCATAGATGAAATTTGATGTAATAGTATTAGCAGGAGGACTAGGTACTAGACTTGCTTCAGTAGTGAGCGATGTTCCTAAACCAATGGCACCAGTAGCTGGAAAACCGTTTATGGATCATATCCTGTGTAAGCTTCCTCTAGCTAACATTGGAAAACTCATATTTGCCGTAGGGCATAAGTATGAGGTGATAGAGGAATACTATGGGAGTGAGTATAATAGTGTTCCTATAGAATACTCCATAGAGAAAGAGCCTCTAGGTACCGGTGGAGGAATTGGATTGGCGATGAAATTGGTTAGTCAAGATACTGCCCTTATTCTAAATGGAGATACTTTTTTTGATGTGAATTATGAAGAGATGTGGGAGGTACATCAAACTGAAGGAAAACTCATGACCCTAGCTCTGAAACAAATGCAGTCTCCGGATAGGTATGGTACAGTTTTATTAGAAAAAAATGAAATTGTACGTTTTCAGGAGAAACTAAGTGGTTTAAAAACGGGCCTAATTAATGGAGGTGTTTATTGGGTAAATACTAGCTTACTTAATGAATTGCCAAATGAAGAGAAGTACTCTTTTGAGTCAGAGGTTTTAGAAAAGAAGGTCTCAGACTCAAAGCTAGCAGGATATATTTCTGACCAACTGTTTATTGACATAGGTATACCATCAGATTATGAAAGAGCACAAAAGATATTTGCCGACTAAGGAAGACTGTAAGAATTACACGTTATTCTTAGACAGAGATGGGGTGATTAATGAACCCATTGTAGATGACTACGCAAAAACTCCACAGGATTTCATCTTTTGTGATGGAGCCGTAGATGCACTGGGAGAGTTAAAAAATCTTTTCAAACGTGTGATTATAGTGACAAATCAGCAAGGAGTGCATCGTCAGGTAATGAGCGAGCAGGATTTAGAAGATGTACACCTAAAAATGTATAACGGATTGAATGCGAAAGGTATTCGCTATTTTGATGCTGCATTTTTCGCTCCGTATTTACGAAGTGCTGAGCATCTTTGGAGAAAACCAAGTAACGGTATGTATACCAAAGCCCTAGAGTACTATGAGGATATCGATTGGAATAAGTGCATAATGGTAGGAGATAGTCCTGGAGATATGGCTCTTGCTGATTCAAAGGGCATTATTAAGGTAAGAATCTTAAATCCTCAATTTGATTTTGATAATCAAGATTTTACATTCCAGAGTCTCGCTGACTTTGTAGATTGTCTGTCATAATAGACGAACGGCAGTAATAGCGGGGAAACCACGTCGTTATTCCGTAAAATGTGTTATATTTTTGCAAATAGTTTATTCGTTTGAAACTGCTATTTAAAATATCTCTTGTACTGGTGCTATTATGCTCTGTATTTCAGTCAAGTGCTACTCACTTGATAGGTGGATATATGAATTATCGGTTTATGGAACGTACACCCAATGGGGATTATCGTTACAGAGTAACACTTAATTTATATCGTGACGCTCTTAATAGCGTAATTCCTTTTACTCCAGAAATAAAGGTAGGAGTTTATCTGAATGATACTGAGAAAAAAATTAACCAGACAGTAAGGCTTGGTAAAGTAATTCAAAGAGAAGTTGAAGCCCCAGGTTCTATTAAATGTGACTTCTATAAAAAGGAAGTGAAAATAGAATGGGCACTTTATGAAGGAACTGTTACATTAAAGCCTAACACAAGTGGTTATCACTTAGCGTTTGAACAGTGTTGTCGAAACCAACAGAACAATATTGTAGAAGATGCAGTTGGTCCCAGTCAAGGACAAACATATTACTGTTTCATACCGAACACCTCGTTAGAAAATAGTTCGCCTGCCTTTTATGGGGTGCCGTCTCCATACATGTGCAAGAATGATACTAATTCATTCTTGTTCGATGCGGTAGATGCAGATGGCGATAGTCTAGTTTACAAAGTAATGAGACCTTTTGGAGGTGCATCCAGAGATAATTCTGACCCTGATCCACAACCAACTTACAATCCAAAGCAGCTTTTATATGCACCGGGTTACCATTATACTCAGCCTTTTGGCCCTAATGGAGTTATTTCTGTTGACCCAAGTACGGGACGAACAATTCTGTTTAGTCCGGATGCTGGAAGGTATGTGATTGGCATAGAGGTGTTTGAATATAGAAATGGTGTCCTTATTGGAAATGTTCGTATGGACCTTCAGATAGACGTCTTAGATTGTATTCCTAATACTACACCTGATATTTATTCGGATGAGGGAAAGAGATTTGTAATTGAGGAAGGAGAGGAGTTGTGTTTTGATGTGTTTGCGGAAGATGCTGATGGTGATATAGTTACATTGACAGGAAGAGGAGTCTTACTTGGAGATGGTGATACTACTGGGATTACACAAGCTACATTTGAGGAAGCACAGGGTGTTGGGAATACTAGTAGTGAGTTTTGTTGGATTCCAGGATGTGATATGGCACGGAATAATCCTTATTACGTGTACTTTACAGTTGAGGATGATGGTTGTCCACCAAAGTTCAATCACTTGGATGTTGAGATTCGAGTCATTCCTTTTGAAGGAGCGGTAGACTTAAGTGGTCCTACTGATGTCTGTAGGTTCAATTCGTATGAGTATCAAATTTCAGGTGGTGGTTTATCTTCCACATATGAATGGGATATAAGTCAAGGCGTTATTGTAGGAAAGGACAACGATTCGATAGTCACAATAGATTGGGAGGGTACTGGTACGGGAATAGTTAGAGTAAGAGAAGTCAGTGGTAGCGGCTGCTACGGAGATTGGATAGAGTTAGACGTAAACATAACTGAAAGTCCTTTATTACCTATCATTTTAGGAAAGGATACGGTGTGTTCCTCAGAAGCCAACTTAAAATATACAGTGGCAGATAATCCATTAAATAGCTTTGATTGGGAGATAGATAATGCTACAATGTCCCAAATCACTAGGACTGAAATTGACGTCTTGTCATATACAGAACCGAGTTTTACAATAAAAGTATCTGAAACAAATCCGGAAGGATGTACTAGCGATACAGCTATACTGGAAGTCTTTGTGAGCGTTCCTGATCCTGAGATAGAAGGTCCAATAATTGTTTGTCCAAATTCTAAGTCCATCGAGTATAATGCAACAGAGAATAGTGGTTCTACGTACCAATGGACAGTTATAGGTGGAGTGCAATCAGAAGGTACAAATACTGCTAAAATTTCTGTTGATTGGGGAAATGAGGGAGCTGGACGGATTACGGTGGTAGAAACAAATCGTTTTGGATGTGTTAGTGTGTTAAAAAGCCTTAATGTATCAAAATCTTACGATCTAGGAACACAAGACATAGAAGGCCTGACCGATGTATGTGAATACGAAACAGGGGTTGAATACTCAGCATCAGAGGTTAAGGGGAATGTCTACATTTGGACAATAAATGGAGGTTCTCAAGTGACCGGCGACACTAGTTGCAAGATAACTGTAAATTGGGGAGCATTTGGCCCTGGTGTAGTTACGGTTTATCAAAGAGCCTTTGATAATGTGAACGGTAAACAATGTTTGAGTAGTACAACGGACTATCCTGTAAACATTCACCCGCTTCCTACAGCAGATGAGATTGTCGGAGATATGGAATTGTGCCAATACACTGATACGATTGAATACACCGTAATCGGGATGCCTAATTCCTCATATGAATGGACAGTAGGAGGGAGTTCACAGAACATAATTGGCCAAGGAACTAATACCATTAAAGTAGTATGGAATAATGCAGGCACATTTGCAGTGACAGCAAAAGAAACTTCAGAATTTGATTGTCCAGGAACGATCATAGATACGTTTGTGACTATCAATCCAAAACCTGTTACATCTCCTATATCAGGGGATTCCATTATTTGTCCGGAGTCGACCGTGAGTAAAGCATACTCGGTTGTAGGGTTCCCCTCGTCTACTTTTAATTGGAATGTAAATGGAGAGTTAAGTTTTACGGGCGATGGGACATCTACGGTTTTAGTAGATTGGGATTCAGATGATTATCTCTCAGATATTAGTGTACAAGAAGTTTCAGATAAAGGTTGCGTAGGTGATGTCCAATTTTTGGACATTGAATTTGATAATCTAGCTATCGATCTTGATGCTGTAAGTGTTGGTACCCCTGATGATCGAATGGAGATTAGGTGGAGTATCGATAGCAAAGAAAGTACAGACGAGTTTATTATAGAAAAACGTATTGCTGGCTCTTCAGCTTCTTGGTCAAGAGTAGCAGTTTTATCCGGTAGAAATAATAGCTACTTGGAAAAAGATATAAATACAGACCTAAATGCATTTGAGTATAGAGTAACAGCTTACAATAAATGTGGGACGTTGATTACCTCTGAAATTCACACGAACATCTTGTTGTCTGGTTACCAAGATGAATTGTTCAACTCGATATTAGACTTTTCAGAGTATTATGGATGGAGTAATGGTGTAGCTAACTATGATATGTTTGGAAATGATAACTCAAGACCTTATTCTATACTTGAGTCAAATGTTACTCCAAATGGTATTACAGTAGTAGAACACAATCCAGATCAGTACAGAAAGTGTTATAGAATCAAAGCAGACGAACGTGAAGGAAAGAATGAAACTTCATGGAGTAATGAGCTGTGCTTCTTCTTTAGTCCTTCTGTGATTGTCCCCAATGCATTTACGCCTAATGATGATGGTCTGAACGATGGATTTGGAGTTAAAGGTATAGCTATAAATGAGTTCAATATGAAAATCTACAGTCGCTGGGGTGAGAAACTCTATGATTCAGATGATCTATATGAGAAGTGGAAACCTGTTTATCGTAGCAGTGATGTTCAGATAGGAACGTATATCTACTTGATAACGTTTACGGACTATCAAGATAAAGTATACCAAAAGTCAGGTACGATAAATCTTCTTAGATAGTACTTTTCAGAGCGATTACTTTCTTGGTTTCAAAAAACTCTTCTTCGAATATGTCCTTAATATCGTGTTCATACCATCTAGTAGACCGATAAGTTGCGAGCACTTCAGCTTTTTCTAGTGCCAAATCTCCGCCTTTCAAAAATATGTGGTTCCCCTTAGGTTTAAGGGCATTTTTTGTGAAGCCAACTAACTTAGATGCAGGAGCTACTGCTCTTGAGACAATTGTATCATATTTGTCAGAGATGTTTTCAAACCTATCGTTTATGACAGTTACATTTTTAAGGTTTAGGTATTCTTTTACACCTTCTACTACCTTGGTCTTTTTTCGTATGGAGTCCACTAATGTGAATTCCGTGTTTGGATAAAAAATAGCTAGAGGTATGCCAGGAAACCCGCCTCCTGTACCAATGTCGAGTACTTGTTCTCCATCATCTAGACTATACAGTTTAGCAATAGCAAGAGAATGCAGAACGTGGTTGCAGTAAAACTGATCCATATTCTTTCGGCTGATCACATTGATTTTAGCATTCCAATCCTCATAGATTTCTTTTAGAGCCGAAAAATGTTCAATTTGCTGTTGAGATAGCTCTGGAAAATACTTGGTTATTAGTTCCATGTTTTAGGTTTT
>JBMYYN010000021.1:0-15507 GCA_049609445.1 Bacteroidia bacterium
TCTGTTTTTGTGATAACCGTATCTCCTTGTTCATTGGTAGTCGTTTCATTGGATTTTTCCTTGACTACGACCTTCATACCGCCCATGTCGATAATGATCTCTTCATTCACTTCCATACTGTCATTTTGTGCGACTAACTCCGTTGTCAGTCCAAATGCAAGGAAGGATAGTAATAGATACTGTATTCTTTTCATATTAATGGTTATTTCTATTTTTAAATGGTTGTAAACTCGCTACTGCTGAATATCCAGAAGTTTCTAATTCAATATTTAAGCTGGGTCTGCTGTTATTGAAACTAGGTCTTATTTTAACTTTTGGATTGCTCACAAGTGCTATTATTTCTGTTGCTTTTTCTTTAATACGCTTCGCAGGATTATTAGTTACAAATTCTGCAATTTTTCTTTTCTCATTTTTATCATCTTCCGTACTTACATCTGCAATTATCTCTTTAGGCTCCTCTATTATCTCTATCTTAGGTGATATATCTTCCTTAGCTGGCTCTGGGTCTATTTTAGCTATTTGTTGTTCTTCCTTTTGCTTAGATTCATATTCCTCTAGCATTTTCTGATCTACTTTCTTACGTGCTTCATCAATAGCGATATGATCTATTTTCTGTTCCATTTCCGTATTCTCAATCTCAACTACTTCGTTTTCAGACTCTGGTAATTCAATTATCTGAGGAGCTTCTTCTTGGTTAGATGGTGAATGTGTTTTTACTATAAACTCTTCGGACTCATTCTCAGGAACAACTTCTATATCCTCTATGGCTGGCAAAGTAGGACTGGAAGTAGAACTGTCCACAACCACAGGAGACTCGATTTCCCTATTTAGAGCTATCGGTTGATCTACAGTCGTTGTAGGCCAAAAAACATAAGCCACCGCAAGTAGACACACAGATGCTGCTATCGTCATCCATATTCTTCTGATAGGAAAAACAGCAGTTTCTTCTTTTAGTAAACTATCTTTCTGCGTATAGACTACCTTAGTATCAGCTACCAGCACAGTTGACTTAAAAAGCTTCCATTCTTTGAAGAAAAATTCATCTTCTTCAATCTGCTTCATCAGAACCAATTCTTGTGACTCGCTTAAGTTTCCTTCAAGCAAGTCAAACATCATTAGCTCATAATTGTCTTTGTTCAATTTCATTTCATTACTCATTTACACCTCCCATTCCTATAGCGTCATTATCTCTAGTTTGCTTATATATTCCTTCACATACTTTCTCGCCCTGAAAATATTCACTTTCACTTGGCTCTCACTCATCCCAGTAATCTCCCCTATACTTCTGTAGTCGTGACCTTCATAATCTCTAAGTGTCAGTGCACTACGCTGTTTCTCGGGAAGCTGAGAAACAGCCTTGTTCACATATTCGATCAGGTTGTCATACTCATACGATTCGCCTGCTACGTGTCCGGCACTTTCCAAATCTGTATGTTTCTTATTCTTCCTTATCACGTCAATCATATTGTTATAGGCTATTTTAAATAAATACGCCTTAGCAGTTTTCATTTCTACCTTGTCAATACGAATCCACAGTTTTTCGAAAGTATTTTGTACGATGTTTTCTGCCTCAAATTCATCACGCATATTTTTGACAATAAATCGAAATATTCCGTCAGAATATTCCTTTACGCATTCATTGTACTCAGCGGTTGTCATTGATTGGTGTTATCTGTTATACGACAGTTTCAGATTTATGTTACACAAAGTACGATTTTTTTTCATGAGGCCCTTTCCTTAACGATTGCCAGCCCATTTTTTTTGAAGATCTACGGGAGATATAGATTACTACAATTTTGTTGATTGGGTTTTGTTAGTTCCTCATAACTTTGCTCAATGAGCGAATGGTTTGGAACGTGGTTTGACAGTGAGTACTATCATCTTTTATATAAAGATAGAGACTACACAGAGGCTGAAGCCTTCATCGAAAAGCTAGTCGAATACTTGAACCCTAGTAAGAATGCTACCATCCATGACTTAGCATGTGGTAAAGGACGCCATAGCATCCATCTCAACAAACTTGGATATACTGTAGATGGTTCAGATTACAGTGCCAACAGCATCAAGCAGGCTTCTTTGTCTGAAAACGACACACTACATTTTTTTGAGCACGATATGCGTCAACCATTGCCAAAAAAATATGATTACATCGTAAATCTCTTTACCAGTTTCGGATATTTTGAAACAGATGAAGAGCATTTTGAGACCTTAGGTCACATCCATGAAGGGCTAAAGGATGACGGTATTTTTGTCTTCGATTTTATGAATGTGGACCAAGTACTTGCTAATTTAGTTCCTGAAGAAATGGTCACCAAAGGACACATTGATTTTGATATCCGTAGAGAACATAAAAAAGGCAAAATCATAAAACACATTACTTTTTTGGATAGAAGGATACCTTATCACTTCACCGAAGAAGTTGCTGCTCTCAAATCGGACAAACTTCTACAGATGATGAAAGATTGTGGCTTTTCATTAATTGATGTTTTCGGCAATTATGCTTTGGAGCCATATGACAAACAAGGGTCTAAACGTTTGATAATGATTTTAAAGAAGTGATAGATCACCTACTTCATATCGATAGAGAAATTTTCATTGCTATTAACAATGGGTTATCCAATTCGTTTTTTGATTGGCTGCTACCTTATATGCGTGAAGCACTTACTTGGATACCACTATATCTGGCCTTCGTATTTTTCGCAATAAGAAAATACAAACTCCAGGGACTCTACATAATCATCGCTACTTTGTTGATAGTGGTACTGACTGATCGATTCTCTGCTGGATTTATGAAACCATTCTTTGAGAGATTGCGACCTTGTCATGAGCCCAACTTAGCTGATCATATCAGAGGCATCATTGACTGCGGAGGGCAATATGGCTTTATATCTTCTCACGCTACCAATCATTTTGGGCTTGCGGTCATGTTAACGTGGTTTTTTAAGAAAATAAGTCAAATATCCTGTATCAATTGGGTGTTTTACGTTTGGGCGAGTCTTATTAGTTTCGCTCAAATCTATGTAGGAAAGCATTACTTCGGAGATGTGCTTATAGGTGCTCTTTGTGGAGTTCTCATAGGGACATTCGTTTTGAGACTATTTTTACGGCTCGTTAAAATTTCAGGAGATTAATTGACCAAAAACAACTAACCATTAACAATTAAAAAGTGTTTCAAGAAAAAGCATTAGCTATACTAAAATCAGGAAAAAATGTATTTCTGACAGGTAGTGCTGGTACGGGTAAAACGTATACCCTAAATCAGTATATTAAATGGTTAAAAGAGCATAAGGTTCCTGTAGCAGTTACCGCTAGTACGGGTATAGCCGCTACTCATATGGATGGGACCACCATACACTCTTGGAGTGGTATAGGCATCAAAGATGCACTTACTCACAATGACCTTAAGTCTATGCGTAGTAAGCAGTACTTGATGAAAAATATCGAAAAAACCCATGTACTGATTATTGATGAAATTTCTATGCTTCATATGAAGCAACTAGATATGGTCAATCAAGCTCTCAAATACATGAAAAACTCCGCTCAGCCATTTGGAGGAATGCAGGTGGTATTTGCGGGAGATTTTTTTCAGCTTCCACCTGTGAGCAGAGATCAAGAACCAAGTAGAGATAAATTTGCTTTCATGAGTAATGCCTGGGTAGAAGCTGCACCCACTATTTGTTATCTCACGGAACAGTTTAGACAAACTAAGAATGAGCTAAATCAAATACTCAACCAGATACGAGAAAATGAAGTAGATGAAACAGCTGTACAACTTCTACAAGAAACGAGGTACAATGAACATACCATAGAGCCTACTAAACTGTACTCCCACAATGCCGATGTAGACCGAATCAATGATGAAGAACTCAGCAAAATAGATAGTTACGAAGAAGTCTTCTTTGCAGAAAGAAAAGGAAATCAAAAGCTTATGGAAGCTTTTGTAAAAGGACTTATCGTACGTGAAAAACTAGTACTAAAAAAAGGTGCTAAGGTGATGTTTCTGAAGAATAATCCTGACAAGGGATACTACAATGGAACACTG
Organism: Bacteroidia bacterium; assembly: GCA_049609445.1. GTDB lineage: Bacteria > Bacteroidota > Bacteroidia > NS11-12g > UBA9320 > UBA9320. The sequence goes on from JBMYYN010000021.1 coordinate 4,043, forward strand.
GGAATAGTCGCAGACTTCAAAGAAGATGAAAATGGTAAATTATGGCCGCTTGTACAATTGTCTGATAAGCGAAAGGTTATGGTAAGCCGAGATGTATGGAGTATCATGGATAACGACAGACCGATTGTAGAGTTCATGCAAGTTCCTCTTCGACTCGCCTGGGCGATAACCGTACATAAAAGTCAGGGAATGACACTGGAAGCTGCAGAAGTAGACTTGGCGAAGGCTTTTGAACCTGGACAAGGTTATGTGGCATTGTCTCGACTGAAAGAACTTGACGGTCTAAAGTTGCTTGGGATCAACCGTAAGGCTATAGAAGTAGATGGTTTAGCTCTGAAAGCAGATCAACGTTTCCAAGAATTGAGTGGAGAAATAGATCAGTTAGATGAAGACCATTTCAAAAAAGACTGGGATAGTCACGTAATAGCAAGTGGTGGATCTACAGACCCAAAAGTTCTCAAAAAGCATAAGAATAAAAAGATAGCAAAGGAAAAGAAGATAAACACCTTTGAGCAGACTATAGAACTCATCAAAAAAGGAAAATCTCTCAAAGAGATAAGTGAGGATAGAGGAATGGCCCTTACTACTATCCAAGGACATATTCTACGCATCTCAGACCAATATCCAGATGTAGACATCAGTGCTTATAGACCTGAAGACGTCTTGATGGACCGAATAAATGACATTTATAAAAAAGCGGATAAAGAAAACAAAGAAGAAAACTATAGCTCTGACGGCAGGCTCAAATCCAGCATAATATTTTCCGGATTAGATGGCAAGATAGACTATGGGACTATCAAGTTGGCCTATGCCTATCTCGATGTATAAGGTTCACTTCATAGGGTTTAGTTCATTTTCTATACATTTGACAAAACCAATTAACCAATAATCATGATCATATACGGCTGGAACTCATCCTCATTAAATCAATCTAAACCTGAAAATATTGTTTGCCCGAATTGTGAATCCCAAGGTACTACTACCATAGATGCACGATCGAGATACGCTCACATTTTTTGGATTCCGATCTTCCCATATGGAAAAACAGGATACTCTCAATGCTCCGAATGCGGACAAGAGTATAAGAAGAAAAAGATGACTAAAGAGATGCGGGCTGAGTATAAGGAACTCTCTCAGGACAAGAAACCTCCTGCATGGCAGTTTATCGGAGCGGTGGTGATACTCACAGGTATCATCATGCTATGGAACAGCAGCCGAAAGGATGACCTCAAATATCACGAAATGCTAGAAAACCCTGAGGCAGGAGATGTATATCGCTACAAAACTGAAGATGGAAATTACTCTACTTTTCGAGTTTATGACGTACATGAAGATAGTATAGACCTCATTCCAAACATGTATGAATTCTCGAAGATGACGGGTATAGAAGAAATAGAAGGTGATACAAACTATGCAGACTTCTATCTTACATATTCTAGGGAGATGGTCATGGGTTGGCTCGATAGAGATACGATTTACAAAATTCTAAGACCCGAAGCGACTTCTGATGTGATCATTGATTCAGAAGATGATATTGAATCTCTTCTGAAGGAGCTAGATGAAGCAGATGTAGACATAGAAGCAACAGAACAATAACTTCTACTAAGATAAGCCTATGAAAACTATACTCACCGCACTGCTACTTGCCTTTTCATTTTTTTCTATGGGGCAATCTCCTGATTGTTCTAAATATAAAAACGGCACCTATTCCATAAAGTACGACGACTATACATTGAAAATCATACGTAAGGGTCGGAACCAAACGGAAATCTCAAGTAATGATGGTATCAAGCATAAATTCAAGATAAAATGGTTGGACGAGTGCACGTATACCATCAGAATGAAGAAAGGAAAAGAGTATCGAAGCACACCAAAAGCATATAGAGATGTCGTAATCAAAGCCCGGATAACAGAAACCTACGAAACCTACTATAAACTGCATGTCACCAGCAGCGACGGCTTGTATAGTAAAGAAGTAAAGGTTAAAATTTTCAACTCTGGTTGGTCCTCGAAGTAACCTTGCAAACCTTCATTCATTACTTTCTGCACCTTGGGTTTCCGATTTTTATCGCTTACTTTTTCTACAGAAGAGAATGGAAGAAAACTTATCTCATTTTGTTAGCTACTATGCTAGTAGATATTGACCATCTATTTGCAGACCCCATTTTTCAGGCAGATAGATGTAGTATAGGGTATCACTTTCTTCATACCAAATATGCGATTTTTGGATATGTGATTCTTCTGTTTTTCAAAAAACCATTTCAGATCATCGGCATCGGGCTTTTGCTACATATGTTTACTGACTTTATAGATTGTCTGTTTATGTATGACAGAAGCAGTGAATGCTTGGTAGATTCCCCGTCATATTCACTGCTTCAGACAGTTTCCAGATATTTAGGTCTATGACCAATCCAATCATCATATCACTAAGTATACTAGCTGCTATCTTAGCTCTAGCTTCTATCGTAGTCAAGGTAATAGGAAAACAGAAATACTACGACATTCTAAAGCCATTAACTTCCATCTGCATACTGGTTATCGCATTTATTGTGCACCGAGAAACGTCTAGTGTGTATAGCAGCGTAATGATTGGCGGAATTTGCCTTTCGCTAATAGGTGATGTATTTCAACTGAGAGAGTCTCGATTTGTACACGGTCTCGCTGCTTTCTTGTTCGCTCATCTTTTCTTTGCACTTGGTTTTATCAGCATTTATGGTTTTTATACTGGAATAGCACCGCTAATAGGACTACTCGTTATCGGACTATACTACTACTCTACTTTGCAGTCATCTTTGGGAAAATACAGACTACCTGTTCTGGTCTATATTCTCGTAATAATCATTATGAACTGGCAAGCTACAGGTCTGGCAATTACTGGAGATGGTCTTCCCTTTTTAATGATATGTATAGCCTCACTCCTATTCTCCTTTTCGGATGCTGTGATTGCTTATGACAAGTTCAAACGTCACTTTTCATCTGCTCAAATATGGATCCTCAGCACATACTGGATAGCTATTTACGTATTTGTCATAGCCGGCTTGTATGTATGACGTAGGATAGGTTTATTTGTTTTGAAGCTGTGACATTGTACACAGTGATTAACGAATAACCCAATGCCCATACAACAAACCATAGAATACGTAAAACAACAACTAGATAATGCTGAAGGAGGTCACGACTGGTGGCACATAGAGCGTGTATGGAAGACTTCTAAGCAAATAGCCCAGTCCGAGGACGTGGATATGCTCATCGTAGAACTAGGAGCTCTACTACATGACATCGCTGATTCTAAGTTTCATGATGGAGATGAAGAAATCGGCCCGAGACGTGCAGCAGATTTTATGCGTAGTCTCCAACTTGATGATTCTATCATCGAGCATGTCGTTCAGATCATTCGTAATATTTCGTTCAAAGGTGGTAAAGAGGCTCAGACATTCAAATCACATGAATTAGATGTCGTGCAAGATGCTGATAGATTAGATGCCTTGGGTGCCATTGGTATCGCTCGTACATTCAATTATGGTGGATTCAAGAATAGAGCCATCTATGACCCGACCATTCCTCCAAATCTGCATATGACTAAGGAAGAATACAAAAAGAGTACAGCTCCATCGATTAATCATTTTTATGAAAAGCTTCTGCTGCTCAAGGATAGGATGAATACCCCTACTGGAAAAGCGATGGCAGATAAACGGCACCAATATATGGAAGACTACCTATCGCAGTTTTACAACGAATGGGAAGGCAAATTATAATCTGACCGTCTACTTTTTCTTCTTGACCGCAGAGTACTTCGGATTCTGACGAAAACACTTCTCCATCATCTTGTATAGTTCTGGGTGTTTACGTCTAAACTGATCTGGTCGTTCAAAGAAATACTCACTTGCCACTGCAAAAAACTCCGTCTTGCTAGTTCCTCCATAGTTTCTAATATCCGACTTATCATTATTTATTTCCTCCATTTTTAGGCGAATGAGGTCTAGCCAAGGAATAGTGTACTGATAGTTTATGAGTACTTGCGGTACGCCATCTATATCACCATCTTCTTTGTCCAATAGATGAACAAACTCGTGTATTGCAGTATTGTTCTTATCAGTGTGATTCTTGAATCCATTGCGAAGGGCATTTCGAGAGAGTATCATCTTCCCATTCATATACCCAGACCCAACCATCCCAAGTATCTGTTTGTCTTCCGACTGATCATCAAACTGATGTCCTTCGTTAAATACCGTAGGATATAGCAACACTTCTTCTAGATGTGCGTATTCCCATTCGTCAAAACCAAAAACAGGTATCACGGCACTCGCGGCAATAAGCACTGTATCCAATTCTTCTACTTGAGTTTTTATCCCTGTGATCTTTATCTCACTAAGTAGCTTCATCATTCGCTGTCTAAAAACAGATTTTCGCACATCGGGCAAGTGGCGATAGTACGATACATTCTCTTCCAATATCTCTGTCCAGGGTTCAGGAAATGGTTTTACCTCCACCTTCTTTGGTCGCCAAATCAGATAATAGACCAATGCAATGGAAATGATTATTATGATATAAAACATTTGAGCGGTAAAAGTACACATAGACATGCAAAGCAGAGCTTATTTCTTAATTTTGAGGTTGGATGACGGATAACATAAAATGCCCCAACTGTAGTGAAGTTTTCAAAGTAGATGAATCTGGATTTGCAAGCATTCTCAAACAGGTGCGTGACCGAGAGTTTGACAAGGAAATCAGCGATAGACTAAGGCTTGCCGAAACGGAAAAAGAAACAGCCGTAAAGCTGGCAGAGGCAAATCTTAGAAACAAGATGCAGCAGCATCTCTCCAATAAGGATAAGGAGATAAACGAAGAAAAAGCCCGAAAAGAACAAGACTACGCCAACCAACTTGCAGCCAAAGAATTGGAATTGGCAGAACTGAAATCTAAAATAAAGAATGCAGAAATAGAGAAAACTCTCTCTATTACGGAGGCCGTAAAAAACTTAGAGAAGCAGCGAGACAACCTGACCAATGACTTAGCCAACAAAGAAATAGAGAAGAAGCTTCTCGAAAATTCACTTAACGAAAAGTACAGAGCAGAACTCAAGACCAGAGATGATATCATCAAACTGAAAGAGGAAGAAATAGCACTCCGAAAGGATATGAAGCTAAAGCTATCGACCAAAATGATAGGAGAAACTTTAGAGCAACATTGTGAAGCTGAATTCAATAAACTACGTGCTACTGGATTTCAGAATGCATATTTTGAAAAAGACAATGACTCTAGGTCAGGAAGTAAAGGAGACTTCATCTACCGAGAATCTGATGAATTTGGCAATGAAATCATTTCGATAATGTTCGAAATGAAAAATGAAGGTGACGAAACTGCAACAAAAAAGAGAAACGAAGATTTTTTCAAAGAGTTGGACAAGGACCGTAGTCAAAAAAACTGTGAATACGCTGTTTTAGTCACGTTATTAGAAAGTGAGAGTGAACTATACAATTCAGGTATAGTAGATGTATCGCACAAGTATGACAAAATGTACGTTGTACGACCTCAATTTTTTATTCCTATTATCACACTCCTACGCAACGCAGCATTGAAATCTATGCAGTACAAAGCAGAACTAAGTCTAATCAAAAACCAACAGGTTGACATCACCAATTTTGAAAATAAAATTGATGCATTCAAAGAGGGGTTTGCTCGGAACTATGAACTAGCGAGTCGTAGGTTTAAGACTGCGATAGATGAGATAGATAAAACGATCATACATCTACAAAAGACAAAAGATGCACTGCTCTCTTCAGAAAACAATCTAAGACTTGCAAACAACAAAGCGGATGATCTTACTATTAAGAAGCTTACACGAGGAAATCCTACTATGAAAGCCAAATTTGATGAACTTACGGAAGATTGATTCAAGTGTAAAATCAAGCAAATAACATCATCCAATCTAATCTCAATACTCAAAGAGGTCCTTATTATTTCTTATCTTCGTTTTATGTCGAAGATATTTCTTACTCTGTTAATACTTCTACCTCAACTCATTATAGCTCAAAAATGGGTAGATCTGGACTATCAATTTACGACTAAAAAAGACATCCAATATGGCACTGCTGTTGACTTTGCTGGAAACTTAGAAACCCTCAAACTAGATATAGCCTTCCCAACCAATGATACAGCACCAAGCTGTGGACGACCTCTTGTGATAGTGATACATGGTGGAGCTTGGATGGCCGGCTCCAAAGATGATACAGAAGTCCAAAGGCTAATGGAAGAATTTGCTCAAAGAGGATACGTAGCTGTATCTCCAAATTATAGATTAGGGCTATTTCAAACTTCTGGAAGCAGAAATTGCAATATCAACCTAATTAGCCCGGGATCCGAATGGAACTGCTACAATATGCAGGATACTGCGGAGTGGTATAGAGCCTACTATAGAGCCATACAAGATGTGAAAGGAGCCATTCGATATATGGTAGACCAAAAGGACACCTACAATCTCAATCCAAACAATGTATTTACCACGGGATTCAGTGCGGGAGGTTATAATGCACTCGGAGTTGCATTCTTAGACCATAAGAGTGAGTGGAAATCAATGGCTGGAAAACTAGCTGACGCTAAAGCTCCGAACAATATCTACAACGCAGGTTGTGTCAAGAAGTACGGATGGGATACTGCTATTTCGAGTATGAATTTAACTAGACCTTCACTGGGAATTCTTGATGGAGATTTAAACTACCCTGCTAAATGGAACTACAAGATAAAAGCAGCGGGAAATTTCTATGGTGGAATGTTCTTCAACCTTCTTGATAGTGGCACAAGCCAGACAGCTATTTATGGTTTTCATCAGCCCAATGACCTTATCGTTCCATACAAAAAGGGACGCAAAGTCTTCCATGGATATAATGCTTGCGTGTATCCTGTTTGCAATCAAGGAATTATCAATAGGCCTTTTAGCTACAGTTCTCCTACCATAAGAGACTGGGCAAAGGTTGCAGGAATTGACGTCCAGTTTGATTCGACTAAGAACTATACAAACTGCAATGGACAGATTGCAGACCCGAGCAAAGGTGGGCATCAATTGGACAATTGGAATAGAACCATAGAATTGGCAAAATATTTTGCTAACAGAATAGATACCACAGACTGCATCACAACTTCTATCCAAAAGCCTCTTCCTGTCAGTCATTTTGAACTATACCCCAATCCAAGTTCTCATACTGTAACTGTGACCAGCAATTATGCAATACACTACGTAGACGTTAGAGATCTGGCCGGTAGAAGGATGAATAATACAGTCTTTTTACAAGGTCTAAAAGCGAAAGTATCACTACAAGAATTGCCTTCAGGTATATACATCGTGTATGTAACTACAGCACAAGGCTATGGCAGTCAAAAACTAATAGTGAAGTGATAAATCAGTATGAAAGTAACGACTGAAAAGAACGAAAAACTAGCCAATATGGTATTTGGGTCTATTTATCCTCTTTACCTAAATAGATTGGTAAAAAATGGAAGAACTCAAGAAGAACTGGATCAAGTTCTCCGATGGTTTACTGGCTATAGTCAAGCAGAACTTGAAGCACGAATAGAGGAGAAAGCTACTTATAGAGATTTTTTTGAAAAAGCGACGATTCACCCCAATGCAGATTTGATTAAAGGAGTAGTATGTGGCTATCGAATAGAGGAGATCGAAAAAGAATTTGAACTATACAAGCAATGCAGACAGATGGAAAAGCTAATCGACGAACTGGCGAGAGGCCGAAAAATGGATAAGATTCTCCGTAAAGCTACCTAGGCGTTTATTTGAAGCTAAGTCTTCTAATTATCAAACACTTTCTTTCGGTGTTCTACACCCCACTTATACAATGCACTCATTACTAGCTCACACGTTTTTGCATACTCAGTGACACTATAAGTCACTGTAATAGGGCGAGTCGTTTTAACCGTACGCTTGATTAGAAGATTCGTTTCAAGATGCTTAAGTTCCTTAGACAGCATTTTAGGAGTAATACCTTCAATGATTCTTTCTAATTCCTTGAAACCACATTCTTTGTAGAAACTTAATGCTGAGATTATCGGAATCTTCCACTTCCCTCCAAAAATGTCTAGAGCATCCCTAATTGGTATCATATAATCGCCAAAATGTTCCTTCATCGGAACTTTCACGCCACCTAACTCCCTCTCATTCAAATAACTATCCTTTTGCATACTGCTATATTTTGTATATCGGCTTTCCAAAGTAAACCATCACTTCTACATTTGCCAAACAAAATCATCAAAAAAATATATAAATGAAAAACAAAGATTCTATCATTTTTAAAATCGTATTTGGATTATTCAGTCTGATGCTTCTAGCTGGAGCTATTACCTATTTTGTTCAATATGATATGGTAAGTGAGATGTTTACGAGTTTAGGCGTCCCTACTGCTATTATATACCCATTGGCTGTTGCTAAAATATTAGGAATTCTGACCATTTGGTTAGTCAAAAACCCTTTGCTCAAAAATCTTGCTTTTATTGGATTTGCAATTGACTTAATTTTAGCCATTGGTTCACATATCAACGCTGGAGACGGAGATGCATTTGGACCAGTTGTTCCATTGATATTGCTAGGCGTTTCTTACTTCTTTTTCAGGAGAGGACAGAACGTAGCGTAGACAGTCAAATTTTGTTTAGAATATCCGATGCTTGTTTTAAGGTCTCTTCGGTTTTAGCAAAACAAACCCTAATCTGCTTGTAGTCTTCGCCATTGGCATTAAACACGGAGGTAGGTATGGTAGCTAGCTTATGTTCCTGAGTCAATCGTTCAGCAAACTTCACATCATGTTCGTTTGAGATATCAGAATAGTCTAGCATCTGAAAATAAGTTCCTTTTGATGGTAATACTTTAAATCTGGAATCTGCAATCAGATCCAGGAAGTAATCTCTCTTCTGTTGATAGAAATCAGGAAGCCCCAAATAGTTTTCAGATTTCTGGAGGTAAATAGACAGGGCTTGCTGCATTGCACTATTTACGCTGAATACATTGTACTGATGCACCTTTCTAAACTCAGTCATCATGGATTGCGGAGCTATGCAATAACCCAGCTTCCATCCTGTATTGTGAAATGTTTTACCAAACGAAGCCGTGATAAAACTCCTATCTCCTAACTTGGCAAACTTAGCTACGCTTTGGTGTGTCTCGCCATCAAAGATGATGTGCTCATAGACCTCATCACTGATTACATATAAGTCATGGGCTGTGACTATACGTTGTAGTTCGAGCATATCCTCCTCAGACCATATTACACCCGTAGGATTATGCGGTGTATTGATGATGATCAGCTTTGTGCGACTGGAGACTTTAGACGCTACCCTATCCCAATCGACTTTATAATATGGTGCTTCTAATTGCACGGAAACTGTCTTACCACCAAAGAGCCTGATTGTAGGATTGTAGCAATCGTATGCAGGAGTAAAAATAATCACCTCATCCCCTGCTTCTACTACTGCCGCTATGGCCGTAAAAATAGCTTGGGTAGCACCTGCAGTCACAGTCACCTCAGTCGCAGGATTATATTTCCTCCCATGAAGTGTAAGAGTTTTATGGGATATCACCTCACGTAGTGTGGGGTTTCCGGGCATAGGAGCATACTGGTTATGCCCTTCCTTCATCGCTATTGTTACTAGTTCCATCAGCTTAGGATCACTTTCAAAATTGGGGAATCCTTGAGAAAGATTAATCGCACCGTAGTCTGCTGCCATTTTACTCATTACTGCGAAAATGGAATCTGTGGTCTGAGGCAGTTTTGACTTCATCGGCTAAAACTACACTTCGAGAATTCAGAATCAAAAAATATAATGCAGTTTTTACTACAAATCATTCTTAATGAATCAATTTGCTAACTTTGGATAGAATAGAGTAATTGAACTTCTGGTTTTTTAACCACTTCATTACTTGTAAATAAAAATAGTATGGGACTAAATATTTCTGGAATAGTAATAGATAAAAACTACGAGAACAGTTTAACAGAACTGGAAACCATCTTAGATCAAAAGTTGGTTTTTGAAAAGGAAATAACCTTCGAAGATTCGCTCGAGAGTTGGAAAGAGGATACCTACTGTGATGTGTATTTTTCGAAAAAAGGAACATTTATACTGACATCTATGGACATGGGTGGCTTTGAATTCTATGCTGATAATCAAACTATACTGTCATTTATATTATCTGAAATGACGATGATGTTCACGATTAATTACACCAAAAACAATGAGCTCATACGATCCATCATGGAATCGGAAGAAATGAACGAAGATGTAGGGAAACCATTTGATTTTGAAAAAGACGAAGATGATAAGTCTGAGCTAATTTACCATCTCATCGAAAAGACCTTAGGTGAGTCATTTTATGACATTGACATAGAGGTCAAATGCTTCAGATACAGTTTTAAAGGAGAGATGACTTCATCTAAGAACAATGGCATTGGTGGTGATGCGGATAAACCTTGGTGGAAGTTTTGGTAGCTAACGAATCTGAACGACAATTGCAATTATCCTTAAGGCTCTAAAATCTTTTACAATAAGTCAATATCAGAGTAACTTTGAAAAAGCAGCCTGTAAACCCATTCAGGCATTGACCATAAAAAATTACGAATGATAAGAAAACTCATCATATTAATAATGGCATCAAATCTAACCTTTGAACAAACCAGCGAAAATTACCAGGAAAACTTAAAAAATAATTCTTGGTTACAACGGCTTGATTTTAAAGCAGGAGTTTGATAGCCTAATGTTGCAAATGATATCTTATGAAGCTTAAATCTATTACAATATTTTTAGGATTAGTTCTTATTATAATCTGGACTTATAAACAATTGATTTATGATACTCCTGACATCTTTCCTCGAGGAATTGACCGGGTAGAACTATGGCAACCAAACGGAGGAGACACTTTTGATGCTTCTGAGAGTTTGTATCACGTGCTAATTGGATTAAAACAAAGTTCTATACAAGATAGTTGCACCCTATCTGATCAACAATTTATTTTCAGATTAACAGGTAAAGCAACTGGCTTGAATGGATTCATGTTTATATCAGATGGGAAATACTTTATTCCGATTAACGATTTTTATTACAACGAATTGCAATGTCGAAAATTTCATTTATTTAACAATAAGATTCGTAACATAATAGACTGTTACAGAAAAGATTAGCTTCAGCATACAAGGTCTAAACAATTTGAATTTTTAGGCGTTACAAAATTCTACAAGGTCTTTAGGTAGTTGCCTGTCAAAATACTATTAACCTATATTTGAACCACAATATCCTAAGTAGCTAAGAAACTTTCAGAGTCACCCGTTTGACCAAATCCTATCCAATGAAAATCCTTAAAAAACATGAGACGTTAGTCGTAGCGACAATTTTAGTCATCGCTAATTTTCTAATCAAAGGATTTTTCCTCGGAACTACTTCCCTTGCAGGCGATGAACCCTTTAGTGTGTATC
>JBMYYN010000022.1:0-15440 GCA_049609445.1 Bacteroidia bacterium
TTTCCTATCTATCATTTGATAGCCCTTGTCATTATTGTCTACCATTCCAGCATCTACACCTAAGTAGCCGAAAGTAGTTTTCTCACCTAGTCTCAGTCTTACTTCGTCTGTATCTACTATAGCACCGCTAGATCCAATTTCAAGGCTTAAGAGCAATTCTCCCCCTTCAGAGCAGTAGTTGGTCCAACCATTCATAATGGACGTGTCAGAAGAGGTGTACGTGCTGTCTACTTCTATTGGCAATGGGTTTTCTTCCAAACAGGCATTGCCTTCATATGCTCCTATTGTAGGACTAGTTCTTCTTTGTCTGCCAATGATGTCTGCAATTGGTGCAACTGTAGAAGTCCCCGCTAGAATCACATCCGTGCGGTCTTTTGGTCTAAATCCATCGTCCGAGGTCATCCATTCGTTATCAGTACCATCGCCATTGGAGTAGCCTTCAAACAAATTACTGGAAGAAACACTGCTTAAGTTGACGTAGGTACCAGCATCGCCTATGGCAGTACTTTGGTCAGCCGCGTTGTTACTACTTCCTGTTACCCCACCACGGTAATTATTCATGGTGGAATTACCACCTTGATTGCCATAAAACAAGCAATTCTTGATGACTAGACTCCCAGTACCAACGTCACCTAAACAACCTGCTTGCGTTGTTCCTGTATTGTCTATAAAAGTACAGCTATAAAACTCTGAATTATCAGTTGTATTAGCGTGAAGTACTCCATCTCCGGAGTTAGTATTGTCTGAAAAAATACAGTTTTTAAATGTAGGTCCAGATCCGGCATCTGCTACAATTGCTCCCCATTGAGCACCATTATTATTAGTAATGATACAGTTTTCAAATATAGGATCAGAGTTTACCATATTAATACCAGAGCCAGAACATCGATATATACTTCCGTTGTAGGATATAAACCCGCAAGAAACAGTCCCGTAACCGTCCGTTATCACTAGGTTCTTAAAAACAGTAGACGAGCCTTGACCAGTAGACACTAAAACGTGATAGGCGTTGTCAGTGTTTACACCAATAGTTCCAATATCTCCCGAAAGTATAGTGTTATCGCCTGTTAGTATTCCTGTGCTAGCATCCCAACCACCAGAAACTATAACATCTTTATTTGTAATATGAAAAGCATAATCTCTTGCGGCAGTACCGGTAGGAGCTGAGCTAGGTTTGTAAGTACCTTCTGCGATACGGATTTCGTCACCGTCTTCAGCATTATCGAGAGCATCTTGCAAATCGGTGTAGGCATTAGCCCAAGAGGTTCCATCATCATCCCCTGAAGTGGCTGAATGGTCTACATAGATAAGTCCCTTTCCATAGATAAAGGCAGAACCCGTTTGAATCCCACTATTCTTATTAAAGTAAGATCCTACAATAACGTTTTCTCCACTTACAGATACGGATAGTCCAAAATTATCACTTGCTGCCCCATTAGAAGCTGTGAGCTTAGCTTGTTCACTCCAGCTCGTTCCACTACGTTCAAAGATATAAGCTGATCCACTGCTGGCTCCATTGTCACTATCAAGATAAGCTCCTGATACGGCTAGGTCACCGCTTATAGACACAGCATGTCCAAAACGATCATTTGCTGCAGCATCTGAAGCATTAAGCTCAGCCTGTTCACTCCAGGTTGTTCCACTACGCGTAAAAATATAAGCGGAACCACAACTAGTTACCCCGCTTGAACTTCCTATGTAAGCTCCCACAATAACATCATCTCCACTTATAGATACAGATATTCCAAATTGATCATTTGCAGATCCATCTGAAGCTGTAAGTTTAGCTTGCTGACTCCAGCTTGTTCCACTTCGATTAAATATATAAGCCGAACCACTATTACTTCCTTTGTCATCATCAAGATAAGCTCCTACTACGACATAGTCTCCACTTATAGATACACTCTCACTATTTCCAAAAAAATCATTTGCTGCTCCATCTGAAGGTGTAAGTTTAGCTTGCTGACTCCAGCTTGTTCCACTTCGATTAAATACATATGCCGAACCACTGTTGGTTCCATTATCATCATCTTGGTAAGCACCTACTACCGCATAGTCTCCGTCTATAGAAACACCTCTGCCAAAACGATCACCTGCCGCACCATCAGAAGCTGTGAGTTTAGCTTGTTGACTCCAGCTGGTCCCATTGCGTACAAAGATATAAGCTGAACCACTCTCTGCTCCAGCATCATCATCTGAAGAAGCTCCTACAATGGCATAGTCTCCATCTATAGAAACACCCCAGCCGAATTGATCATTTGCTGCACCATCAGAAGCTGTGAGTTTAGCTTGTTGACTCCAGCTGTTCCCATTGCGTATAAAGATATAAGCTGAACCACTGTTGGTTCCATTATCATCATCTTGGTAGGCTCCTACAATCGCATAATCCCCACTTATAGAAACAGAATAACCAAATCGGTCACTTCCTGCGGCATCTGCCGCGTTTGCTTTTATGATTTCAGCCCAATTTTGAGCGTTGATTTGGAATGCTATACTTAAGTACAGCATGAAAAATAGGAGTAATTTTTTATTCATAATAGATTGTTGGTCCACAATGATAAGTTTACATTCCGTTATAAGCAAATTGTCTCACTGAAGGTAAATGATACCTGTAATTAGAAGATTAAAAGCTTTTCGATTCATCGGCAAGGCTTTTGAAACTATTTGTTTTTAGGTCTTATTGCTTCGTGATCTTCACGTGCTTAACTTCAGTCTCTGTGTTGATTCTTACGTAGTACATACCGGGCAAGAGACTACTCATATCTATGGCAGTGATAGAAGAGGATAATTCAAATCCTTGCACCATTCTACCATTGATATCCAATAGCTCACCGGAGATAGCTTCTCTATCTAGATCAGTCAATGTTATATACAGGATATCACGAGTAGGGTTGGGGTGTACAGATACGCTATGCTCTAGAGATGCTTCTTCAGAGAAGTTTACCACACGTATGTCACTAAGCTCGCTATCACCGTTGTAATCTACCTGACGTAGTCTATAGTAAACTACTTGAGCATTTTGGTCTATGTTTCTATCTGTATAAACATACTCTGAAATATCATTAGTTGTGCCATTTCCAGATACAAAGTCTATCGGTTCAAATGATCTTCCATCGTAGCTTCTAAGCACTTCAAAGTGACTATTGTAAAGCTCAGATGCTGTTGCCCAATTCAAGTTAGCACTATGATTAGCAGCCGGTGTAGCAGTGAAGTGAATCAACTCTACTGGTAGTGGAGCTGGATTTGCTCCTCCTCCACCGCCGCCGCCGCCGCCGCCACCAGAGAATGAAGACACTTCGAATTCTGCAATGTGGTCTGACGAGCCATGTGTGCTGTGTTTCCAAACAGTGGTGCTTGGTGTAGAACCATTAGCGATAATAATGCCGTTTACTGTATGAGGGTCAGCAAAAGGACTACCTGTAGTACTTTTGTAAAGGCTGATATCTGTTGAGGCAGTTAAAGTTGATTTATTTGCAGCATTTTGATTTGGACCATGAAGTAAAAGTGAGTCTTTCAAATCAAGATACTCTTGATTGGTGAAGTAATACCTAACACCTACATTTCCACTTGTTGGTTGCGTGGTAGGACTCGCATCCCATTTTCTATCAATCATCTGGTAGCCTTCGTCATTATTATTAACCATACCTGCATCAGGCCCTAAGTATCCAAAGGTGGTTTTGTCTCCAAGCCTTAGTCTTACTTCGTCGGCATTTACTATTGCACCACTATTACCAAGTTTAAGACTTAATAATAGTTCGTCAGAGTTGGAACAATAATGTGTCCAGCCTGAAGTATCTGTGCTGGTATAGCCGCCAACATAAGTTCTGTTGCTATTAGTTGGTAAAGGATTGTCTGACAGGCACCAAAAATCTAAACCATAAAAATAAACTGAGCCCGAACTATTAAGACTATCTAATCCCAGTGCATTGTGGTCTTCATATGAAGTTCCAACTATAACATAATTATTACTAATGCCTACTGATTCTCCAAAGTTATCACGTACCCCGCGATCAGATGCGACAATTTTATCAATTTGAGTCCAGCTCGATCCATTTCTTTTGAAAATATATGCAGCACCTGCATAGCTAATACTGTCGACACCTTGTTTATCGTGGGAATGAGCTACAGCACTTATGACGGCGTAGTTACCTGACATATCAATCACATATCCAAACCCATCTCCGGTAGAATAGTCATTAGATACAAGTTTAGAATCTTCTACCCATTGTGATCCGTTATTGATAAAGCTAAATGCAGCTCCATCTGTGCCAAGTAGAGCATAATCTCCATCTATTGACACTTCAGCAACACCACTGTTATCAGATGTGACCACTTTTTGCTCCGTCCACACTGTTCCAGTACGCTTGTAGATATATGTATTTAGACCTTGATTACCGCTGCCTAAACCACTGAAGGCTGAAACTATTGCATAATCACCACTAATATCTACTGAGTTACCAAACTTAGAGTTTGCCGAACGATTTGATGCGACTAGTTTAGCTTCACGACTCCAATTATTTGGCATTGCCAGGGTACTATCCTTTTTAAATATGTATACTGCTCCGGCATCGCTGAGATTATTCTGGTATATAGAGTCTAAATTATTGTTTTCTGCTCCTACTATCGCGTACTCTCCGTCAATAGCCACGGATTTTCCAAAGTCGTCGTCAGAAGCTCTGTCTGGAGGGATAAGTGCATCGTGCAAAACCCAGTTTGTTCCATTTCGTTTATAGATATATGCAATTCCTGAATTGTACCATCCAAAAGATGGATCATCATGCCCAGGAGCACCAACTATAGCGTAATCTTCATAAAGTCCAACGCTCCAACCAAAATAATCAGTTCTACCTCTATCATTAGAAACAATTTTATCTTCAAGTTCCCAAGTTGAACCATTCCGCTTGTAAATGAAAGCAGCACCAGCATATTGTATACTGTCCATTTCAGCAGAATCATGTGATTCTCCTGGTGCACCGACAATTGCATAATCACCATATAAAGCTACAGTACGACCAAAACCTTCAAAATTTCCTCGTTCATAATCAACCAGTTTTTGAAGTTGGTTGTAATACTGACCTTCTGATGAGGCTTTATAAGCTCCAATTGTTGGAGTAGAGGCTCGAGCATCACCTGTTATATCTGTAGTTAATGAATTTACAGATGATCCACTTTCATATATAAGAGAGAATCCTTCGGGAATGAGTCCGTCATCATTAGTAGCCCATTGATTATCAACTCCTTTCATGGAACCTAAGCTAGAGAATACATTAGAAGAAGCGACACTACTTAAGTCAATAAATGTACTTACACTGGCTTGCTGTATTGCGTTACCGGCACCTGAGGTTTCATCGGTTGCGTTATTGGAGCTTAATGTTGTGAGTGTATTGCCTGCATAGTTATGGGTTGTACTACCAGTATTATCATAAAACAATGTATTTCGCAGTGTACTCTTTCCCGAACCTCCTTGACTAATTGCTGTGCCGTCGTTTGAAACAAACGTACAGCTGACAATGGATGTAGTATCTGTACTGGTAGACTTTACACCTCCTCCCGCCGTAGTAGCGGTGTCATTTACAAATACACAATTAGTAAATGTAGTACTTGAATTTCCTGATAAAAATACACCACCGCCTTCAACGGCTTTGTTCTGTTCAAAAACACAATTGGTGATAATTGGACTGCTGTTTAATACATACATTCCACCTCCTTGACTTGAATTGATGTTTACTCCATCGTAGCTCACTGTGGTGCCTGTATTTGTTCCTGTTACTCCACCTTTGATGACTAGCCTATCGTAAACTGTACCATTGGTTTGCCCTACACTTACAAATACGTGATAGGTGTTTGATGAATTTCCTGATAGGTTTCCTGAAAGAATCGTATTTTCACCACTCTGAGTATTGGTAAATGGGTCCCATCCTCCATACAGACTAACATCTTTGTCTTTAATATGAAAAGTATTGTTACTATCCGTCAGAGTTGCAGTGCTTCCTGATAGCGTGTACGTAGGTATGTATGTTCCCTCAGCTATAAGAATCTTGCTACTATCTATGGCATCATCTAGTGCTACCTGTAAGTCAGTATATGCGTCATTCCAGCTGGAACCATCATTTTGCCCAGTGGCTTGGTCGTTTACATAAAGTGTGTCGCGAGATAAAATAGGTTCTAGACCGAGGGCTCCACCGCCGCTGCCACTAAAATCATTTAACTCAAATTGTGCAATATGGTCAGTTGCACCATGTGAGTTGTGTATCCACTGAGTAGTACTAGCCGTGGTAGAATCATAATGAACTAAGTTTCCAGAAACCGTATGCGGGTCTGCAAAATCAACTCCGCTTGTAGCTTGATACATTTTTAATTCAGTAACTGTGTCTATTGTTATAGGTGAAGTCAATTCATCAAGAGCAGTTTTTAAACTATTGTACTCGTCGTCGGTAAAATAATATCGTATACTGGGATTACTGGTTTGGGTACCAGTGGAGGTTACATTCCATCTTCGGTCTAGAATAGCATATCCGCTTAAACTAGCAACCAATCCACCTGACGTATCAAGTCCGAATGCTGTGTTTTTTCCTAGTTTTAGTTCTACTCCATTCCCCGATACTGATAGGCCGGTGCTGGCTAATTTTAAACTTAATAATAGCTCACCGTTTTCTGCACAATAATTTGTCCAATCTCCTATTATGGAAGTGTCTGAAGAGGTATAAGTGCTGTCTGATGCGATAGGTAGTGTGTTTTTTTGCAAACAGGATTGATTCTCATAAGCTCCTATAGTAGGTTTAGTCCTTCGAATAAACCCTGTGAGATCTTTCTCTGGAGCTACAGTACTAGTACCATTAGTTATTACATCAGTATTTCGTTTTGGAGTGAATCCATCGTCAACCGTCATCCATTGATTATCTGTTCCGTTACCATTACTATATCCTTCGAATAGATTACCGGATGTTGTACTACTGAGATTGATGTATGTTCCAGCATCTCCTATAGCAGTACTTTGATCAGCAGCATTGTTGGTGCTAGCAGCTCTTAGGTTCCCAGAAATGTTAGGTGTACTTCCACCTGTATTACCATAAAATAAGCAGTTGGTGATAAGCATTGTATTATTAGTACCGTCACTTAGGGCACCCCCATTAGTTGCAGCAGAATTTGAAATAAATGTACAATTTATAAAGTCTATGTCATCATCTAGTGTTGATACAGCTCCACCAACTGATGCAGAATTGTTGTCAAAGACACAATTTTCGAACGCCGGACCTGCAATTCCGTCACATACAATCGCTCCACCAAATGAGGCATAGTTGTCTTTAAACACACAGTTGTAATACGTTGGACTACTTTCAAAATGATTTACAGCACCACCAGCACATCTATACGGTAAGTGTCCTCCAAAACCTGGGCTGGAACAGCCACCGTTGCCATTGCCTTTAGTGAATACTAAATTCTCAAATCTTGTGTTTCTAGTTTGATCAGTGCTAACAAAAACGTGATAGGCATTATCACTTGTTACACCGGTAGTGCCCAAATCTGCTGATAGAATAGTATTGTCTCCAGTTTGTGTATTTGTAGTAGGATCCCAGCCACCTGAAATAGTGATATCCTTGTCGTCAATGTGAAATGCATTGTCTCTATTTGTAGTTGTGGAGGTAGTGCCTGTTAAGGTATATTTAGGTAGATATGTTCCTTCAGCTATACGAATGATGTCGTAAGCTAGTGCATCGTCTAAAGCATCTTGCAGTTCTGTATATGCGTTGGTCCAACTTGTTCCATCATTGGATCCAGTAGCGTTTAAATCTACGCGATGGATAGAATAGGAGTGGAGTACTCTCACGTGACCAGCTCTAGTACCATTTCCATTATTGTAACTTGCACCAATTGCGACTGTTTCTCCGTCTCCACTCATTGATACGGTGAAACCAAAATAGTTATTAGCTGCTTCGCCGTTTATATTTTCTCCTTTTTGGACCCAATCACCGCTTCCGCTATTTGCAGCAGGATCCCAAATGAAGGTTCTTGCATGACCAGAGTTATTACCATTGACATTGTTCCAAGTTCCTCCCATCAAAAAAGACGTGCCGTCGTCGCTAATCGAGCACGAGAAACCTCCTAATTCACCAGCATCTTGACCATCTACATCGCTTCCTTTTTGAGTCCATGCACCACTTCCGCTATTTGCTGCAGCGTCCCATTCATATACTCTAACCTGTCCACAATTTACTTTCCCAGTGGCATCTGCATAAGTTGCACCTATGGCTAGTGTATTGGCATCAGAGCTGATCGAGACCGAATTTCCGGACTCATCTCCGGCGTTTTCTCCAATTATAGCAGTTCCACGTTGTGTCCATGCTCCGTTGCCACTATTGGCTGCCGCATCCCAGTCAAATATTCTAGCATGCCCTATGTTTAAAGATCCTCCATTATCAAAATGTTTTGACCCTAAAGCCACTGAGTTTCCTTCATTTCTAAGAGAAACAAAAATGCCACATAAATCACCGGCATTTACCCCATCAATATTTCCACCTTGTTGCGTCCAAGCTCCATTTCCGCTATTAGCGGTAGCATCCCATTCATATATCTTAACTTGTCCTGCATTAGCTTTAGATGAAGGGTCTGCGTTTATTGCTCCGATGGCAATTTTAGAACCATCCTTGCTTAAGGAAACTGATGAACCAAAATTATCACTGGCATTTGCTCCAATGATCTCATCACCAACCTGTATCCAATCTCCTGAGCCTCCATTAGCAGCTTGATCCCATTTGAAAATACGTACTTGACCTACATCAGTTAACGTAGGAGAGTCAAAAGCGGTTGAGGACGCGGCTACGGTCAGGCCATCTCCACTTATACTTACTTGAACACCGAAAAGGTCAGAAGCATTTGACCCTACAATGTTAGATCCTACCTGACTCCATCCATTCCCAACTCTTTTGTATACCTTGACACAACCTGCATTAGCCTTGCCTACTGAATCATGACCAACGACTCCAATAGCTACTAGGCTGCCATCAGTATTTAAACAAACACTAGTCCCTAGCTCGTCAAATGCTGCGTCACCATCAATATCAGAACCGATTTGGGTCTGAGCATTTAAAAAAAGAGCAAAGTTTAGGAAGCAAAAAAATGGTAAGACTCTGAGTAAATTCATTGGGATTTTTATAAAAAACCAAATGTATTGTTTTTTTAGAGCTTTTCAAGAACAAGATAAAAAGTGCAAAGACCTTTGCTGAAGTTTGATTTGAAGAATTGAACTACCTAAGTTCTACAGTAAATGTCGAACCTATTTTAGGAGTACTTTCTATAGATAGTACTCCATTGTTCAATGCTAGATATTCTTTTGCAAGCTTTAGTCCTACACCTGTTCCACTATTGGAGGAGTCCAAAGTGAATGGGCTATTGTCTAGAATTTTTTTAATATTTTGCTCGGAGATACCCTTTCCAAAATCTTGGATATCAATACTAGCACTTGACTTTGTTTTTCGGCTAAATAATAAGATCTGACCACCGGGTTTACTAAATTTAATAGCATTACCTAAGATGTTACGTAGTACGATCACAATTTGACTTTTGTCTACTTCTACACTGATATCATTAGGAAAATCTTCCAATATTATGTTAATGTTTTTAGCAGTTGCTTGATTTTTAACAAATTCTATAGCCGATTCTACTAATTCCAATGTTGTAGTTGTCCTTTTTACAGCATTAGCCCCTTTTATTTGACTTATGGACCATTGAAGAATTGAATCTACATTGTCCATTAGATGATCTACTTTTTTACGGATGGTCAATACTATTTTATTCTTATCTGTAGGGGATAGGGCATCCATTTCGAATAAGTCAAGAACATTGTTGATATCAATAAGTGGAGTACGGATATCATGGGTTAGAGTTCGTAGAATTTTTTCTTTGTTTTTGTTGGATAAACTTAGTTTCTTATTCAGTAAGTCTTGCTTCTTTTTGGATTTGTATAGGATAAAAGAAACTAAAGCAATAATCAGTGAGAGTATTGCAAGCCAGGCTATCCAATTGCTCAGTTGGTCTACGGTTTTGGTTTTATGTACGACTGCATTCTCAAGGCTGGCAAGTTCTTCGTGGTTCTGCTCAATTTCATTCACCAAATATTCCATTTTGGTCTGTTCTGCTTCAAGCGAATCTGTTATCTGATGGAGTTTAGTTGTGTATTTATACGCCTCCTGCCACTTTTCTTGTTCTTCGTACGAAACTATAAGAAACTGAAGAGCTTTTTTTTGTCTTTCTATATTACCAAGAAGCCTTGAACGTTCCAATGCTTTCGTCCCATACATAATGCTTTTCTTGTACTCTTTTTTTTCGTTGTGTAAACTAGCACAGTTAAGCATATCCATGAGCTGATATTCCTCCACATATTCTGTTTTTGGAATAGCACGTGACTTAAGGAAATAGTACTCAGCAGAATCAGCATTATTTTTTTCAATATAGAATTTTCCTAAGTCACTATATGCATAGTACAGAAGGTCCATTGGAAATCTGTATATGAATGAATCCTTAAGGACTTTAAGGTGACTACTTATAGCTTCATCATTCTGGCCAAGTTTAGAATCTTCAAAGTTTAATGCTAGAATAGAGAGGTATAGGTTAAGTGTATCTTGGGGACTTTCAATTTTACTATCGACAGCGATTTGAAATTGATTTCGAGCATCTTCATGCTTATCTATCGCACTAAACAATAATCCTAGATTGTAGTGATACAACATTGTAGAGGTGCTGACCTTTTTGCAACTTGTAATTTTACTGGATTCGGTAAAATACTTAATGGCGGTTCGATTATCCCCCATTATTGATATCACATTGCCTATATTGAACAATGCATCTTTCAGTTTACAAGAGTCCTTTATGTAGATGAAATTCTTTTCCGCTGCAAAGAAGCATTTAAGGCTGTTGGCGTAGTCACCAGAATTATAATAATCATATCCTTGATAAAAGAAGATTTGTCCAGGACCTATTCCTAGGCTATATCCATCTTCTAATTCTTGAGCTGCTTGGAGTAGTAGTCTACGAGCAGAAGTATCATTATTTTCAATAGCTTCCAAGAATTGTTCATGGAGCTCTGCAAATTTAGTAGATTGCCCGTATGAGGGGATTCTCAATGCAATGAGACAGATGAATAGTAGTTTAGATATGTTTATTTTCATTTAAAAACGTTGGATCACTTCGATCCGTTTATTTTTAAGACTCCTTGTGTTAGCCAATTGGCTATAGCTTGTCTGTTGTTTACAATCAAGAGTCTTTTTTGATCAAACTCATTCGTGATATTACCAAGTTCTATGTATACAACAGGAGGCTTACTTTCTCTTAAGGTATGTAAGTCTCTACTTTTTACAACTCCTCTATATCCTCTATTTGCCTGATGCTCTTCATATTCTGATTTGATTGTAGAGAACATAGTGTTCGCCATTTCTTTACCTTTTTTACTTCCTGGGTAGTAATAGAAGAAGATGTCTACCTTCTGATTTACATATCTACTGTCTATATGAATTTCTACAACACGTTGGATGGTTGCACCTTCTTTTTTGTGCTTATCATAGAGCTCATTTATTTTAGTAGTACGTTGTTTTAGTCGTCTGACTTGATTCAAAGGGATGCTTTGATTGTACCAAACGGTTTCATCCTTATCACTTTCTAAGTATTCTTTATCTCTGATTCCATCATCATCTCTTGTGATGAGATACACTGTAGCACCCTGCTGGAGAAGGTCCCTTGCAAAACGAAGAGTAACGTCGTAAGCATACTCATCTTCACACAAGATATGTCCGTCCTTTTTTCCAATAGCTCCAGGATCAGGACCTCCATGGCCACTGATTAGATAGTACACTTGACCTTCTAACTTGTCACTGTAAATGGAAGTTTTTTCGTAGTTCTTGCCAAATATAGGAAAGGTCTCGGTTCTCAAGATATCGTTCTCTTTATCATGGATCTCCTCAGAATGACTGGTAAGGTTTGGATCTTTGGTGTCTGATACTTCAGTGCTTACAGCATTAATTGCCTTGATTTGTGATTCGACCGTACAGTATAGGGCATGTACAGGAACCCATAGCACTTTATCTTCTCTATAATCAAACTCTCTCAGCCCCGCATTGTGCAGTTCCTCATTAAATTTTTGGATGTATACTGCTAAATCATAGTCAGAGTTATTGATAGAAGTTCGAATACTTTTGTCGTTATAGTCGTATACGTAGATAGGCATTTTGTACGCTTTTGCCAATTGAAGTTGGTCATATCTATCTAGGTCATTAAGCTTCAGAAAAGTGTCAATATTGCAAGAATGTGCTGCAAGATTGTAACGGTTTAGCATCACAGAAATGCCATCACCTTTTTTGGCTCGAATTTTTAGGTATTCCTGAGCGTTTGAGACGCTACTAATTAGTACCAAGGAAAAGATTATGAGAAATTTATATTGACCAGCCATGTGTACCTGTAAGTGGGACAAAATTATAGTTGCCGTGTTCCGTTTCTGTGTAGTCTTTATCACCATTTCGTGTTACGAGTATCATTTTTTGGACATCCATGTTGCCTACAGGAGCTACTAGTTTGCCACCTATTTTTAGCTGATCAAGCAATGACCTTCTTAGATTTGGTGCCGCTGCAGTCATTATGATCTTGTCAAACGGAGCCAAATCTGGTAAGCCCAAGGACCCATCACCTAGTATAGTTGCAATATTTAGGCCTAATTTCTTGAATAGCCCTTTGGCTTGTGTGTGCAACCGCTCTACAGTCTCTATACTATACACGTCTGCACCCATTACTTTGAGTATTGCAGCTTGGTATCCACTACCCGTTCCTATTTCGAGAATTTTATCATTTGGTCGAATGTCTAATAGCTGTGTTTGCATAGCTACAGTGTAGGGCTGGCTTATAGTTTGACCACCTTCTATAGGAAATGCAATGTTCTTATACGCTTTGTCAATAAAGTCACTTGGAAAGAAAAAATGACGAGGAACAACGTCTATTGCACGAAGTACAGAAGGTGAATTTATGCCGGCAGATTTTAATTCAGAAACTAACCTGGCCCTTTGGCCTTGTAATTTGTAGGAGTCTTTTAGCAAGTGTTTAGTTTTTGGTACGCAGCAAATATCAATGTTTTTAGGAGAATTTAAATAAGACCGTATTTCGTACTCGAAACATATAGATAAAAGTGCGAATAGGAATAATAGGGTCGGGGAATTTTTCAGAGAAAGTGTATAGTGCACTGAAAGAAAATGCGAGCATAACGCTTGTTGGTGGTTTTGATACTCCTCAGTTTTCCGATTTTGAGTCATTTAGCTCAATGGAGGATCTGCTCCAATTAGTAGATACTATTCTTGTGTTTGACATAATGTCATCAAACTATGCTACACTTTCTGAAGTAATCAAATACGGAAAGAACCTATATGTAGAAAGTCCTTCACTTTGCGGTAGAAGAGATTTGAGAAACCTAGAGATGCTAGCATATGAATCTGGCGTTCAGATTCAAATTGGTCTCAAACAACGATTTTATAGCTTTTATAGTGATTTAGAAAAGTATAAAATTGTTCCTAGAATACTTGAATCTAGCAGGTTTGTAAAATTCAATAAAAAGTCCACCCAATTGAGTGTAATTGACGATTTGATGCTGCACGACATAGATGTCACTTTGAAGCTTGCAGATGCAGAAGTTAAGTCGATATATTCTACTGCTGTTGGAGTGTACTATAAAGATCCCGATGTGGTAAATACTCGTATTGAGTTTTATAATGGATGTGTGGCTAATTTGTCAGCAAGTAAGATTTCAAATAAAGATGTACATGCTACTAAGTTTTTCCAAAACAATACATATTGCTCTATAGACTTTCAAAAGCAAGTATTAAAGGTGCAAAACAACACAGGAGGGGAAGATGATTTGGGTGAAGAATGGGGTGTGAAAACAACCTATAGTCAAGCCAAAGATAGCGATGGTTATATTTCTATGTTAGAAAAAGAAATAAATTCGTTTTACAATTGCATAGTCAATAATGAAGAAGCCTCTGCAGGGATTTCTCAATATTTGCAACTCCAGTCAGTGACGGATAAAATAAAAGAGCAATTAGAACGCAACTTTACAACCAACGCTTAATCAAATTTCTGCTACTTCCGTTAGCAGTTTTTACTATTTTTATTGTTTCAGGATGTGATAAGGAAGAACCAATTCCTGCATATATTCACATACCTCGTATTGATTTAGAAACGGACGAGTTTGGTTCGGAGGGATCCAATGCACATGATATCGTTGATGCCTGGGTTTATGTAGATAATGATTTTATTGGTGTTTTTGAAATGCCGAGTACGATACCGGTACTGTCATCTGGAAGTAAAGAGGTGGTGATAATTCCTGGAATAAAAAAAAATGGCTTGGTAACGGCTAGAGTAAGCTACCCTTTCTATAAGGCATACAGCCAGACAAGGGAGCTAATTCCCGCAGAAGTAGATACGATTATTCCTACAGTACAGTATCGAAAAGGCTTAAACTTTCAATGGTTAGAAGATTTCGAAGATGGAACAATTTCTTTAGAGGGAACAGGAACGAATACTACAGAAGACAGCATGTTTGTCACAGATGTCCCAGAAGAAGTCTTTTCATATGATGGCGAGGATAATAAGTATAGCGGTAAGGTGATTTTGGATCACGGACTTCAGATTTTTGAAAACAGCAGTATAGATGTCTTTGATCTTCCCAGAGGAGGGCAAGACATATTCTTAGAAATAAACTTCAAGTGCAATACAGAATTTGTAGTTGGAATCTACCCATTAAATTCTTCTGTCGTCTCTGGAACTCCGATCGTGAATCTCTTTTCTACAGTGGATGCCGAAGGAGATATGCAGTGGAAAAAAGCTTATATCAGTTTGAAAGAGGATGTAAATACCGGGAGCAACATAGGAGCTGATTTTAGGGTGTTTTTCAATTCTCAAACTAATGTGTCAGAAGGCACTCCGGAGATATCTTTGGACAACATAAAACTAGTACATTTTTGAACAGAAAACGGCTCATACTAAAATATGTCTTGTTGGACTTTTTAGCTGCATTATTAGCTTGGGGAGTCTTTTTTATTTACAGAAAGTGTTTTGTAGATGGAGCATATAATCCTTACTATTTGAGATATGTTTGGTCAGATGCAAAGCTGTATTTAGGCCTTTTCTTTATCCCAAGTTTTTGGATTATTCTACATGCTTTGATAGGCCTTTATAGAAGTGTATACCGTAAGTCTCGGTTAAAAGAGTTTTTGCAAGTTCTGACTACCAGTATTTTAGGTGTCTTGATAATCTTTTTTACACTCTTGCTGGATGATGAAGTAGATGCATATAGGTCATATTACGAATCCATTAGTGTGCTTTTTGCTTTACATTTTTTGCCTACTGCATTATTTCGAATCATTCTTTCATCTCGAATAGCTCATAAGATAAAGAATAGGGAAATT
>JBMYYN010000023.1:0-15334 GCA_049609445.1 Bacteroidia bacterium
AGGGTGAGAAACACTCCTATAAGCGAAGCAGCTCCATTAGGTGCAGGATTAGGTTTAAGCATAGGAGGAATGAAAGCGATGATTGAGATGCAGTTTGCAGATTTTGTGAGTTGCGGTTTTAATCAGATTGTAAATAACCTCTCAAAATCGTTTTATAGATGGGGTCAGAATAGTGACGTTGTGATTCGTATGCCTACTGGAGCTGGAGTAGCTGCTGGACCTTATCACAGTCAAAGTAATGAAGCTTGGTTTTTTCATGTACCAGGTCTCAAGATTGTATATCCGTCTAATCCTGTAGACGCTAAAGGGCTATTGCTGGCTGCTTTTGAGGATCCTAATCCTGTGTTGTATTTTGAACACAAGGCATTGTACAGGAGTATGACTGCGGATGTTCCAACTAATGATTTTACTACGGAGATAGGAAAAGCGAGTACATCGGGTACAGGAATTGAGATTACCTTTATTGCATATGGTATGGCAGTAAAATGGTGCGAAGACTTGATTTCGGAGATGAGCATTGATGCTGTTTTAGTGGATTTAAGGACTTTGGTGCCGTGGGATCAGGAATCTGTAAGAAGTGCTGTTAGCAGGACAGGAAAAGTGGTTGTGGTTCATGAGGATAGTTTGTCAGGAGGTATTGGAGCCGAAATTGCCTCTTGGATTGGTGAACACTGCTTTACAATGTTAGACGCTCCCGTGATGCGAGTAGGTAGCCTTGACACTCCCATTCCATTCAATAGTGATTTGGAGGTAGAGTATTTGGCGAGTCGACGTTTGAAGGCGACCGTACAGCAGTTGTTATCTTGGTAAGTTTGTCACTATCTTGAATTAATCCAAATAAAAGCACATCTTTGCGTTAACCTAGTGAAACTTACCGAATTGGAAATAGGACAGATAGGTAGAATTTCGGCTATAGAAGATTCTCCTTTCAAAGAAAAATTACAGGAAATGGGCTGCGTCCCAGGTGTTTTAGTGAAGCCTATTTTGAAAGCTCCTCTAGGTGATCCTATAGCATATGAGTTAGAAGAATATACGCTGAGTATGCGTAAGAAGGAAGCTCAAAGTGTTGTTGTTAATCTTTTAGATTCATTGTTCACAGCAGACTAAGAAGATGAGTGGTAGTGATATTAAAGTTGTCTTAGCTGGAAACCCAAATTGCGGAAAATCTTCGCTTTTTAATAAGCTAACAGGTCTTAAGCAAAAAATCACCAATGTTCCAGGAACTACGATTGAAAACCGTATAGGTTCTTTTTCTATAGGAGAAAAGAAAATTGAGTTAATAGATACCCCGGGAACGTATAGCTTCAGTCCAAAGAGTTTGGATGAGAAAGAAGCGGTCAAGGTCTATTTCGAAAACCCATCTCCAGATGTAATTCTGTATATCGCCGACGCTGCAAATTTGAAGCGAAATTTATTCTATTTCAGCCAGTTAGCTCAACAAAATCTGCCGATGATTTTGGTCTTGAATATGCTTGATATAGCAGACTTCAAAGGTTTTGAAATCAATGTAGATAGATTAGAAAAGGAATTAGGAATTCGAGTATTTAAAATAAATGCAAGGTTGGGTGAAGGTGTAGATGAACTGAAAGCAGCCTTGGTAGAAGACCAGTTTGTGCCTCACTATAGTTTTGGAAGCAAGAATGACCATACGCATGAGACTCATTATGATGACATCACCAAGTTGCTAAATAAGACTACGACTTTGAAGTCAAAAAGAGAGCTGATTTCAAATAAGATAGATGCTTATGCTACACACCCAATTCTTGGGTATTTGATGTTCTTGGTTGTTTTACTTGTCATATTTCAGAGTGTATTCACATTAGCTTCTTATCCTATGGATTGGATAGAGCAAGGTTTTTCTATGTTTGGTGAATTTCTTTCCGATACGTTGCCAGATGGTTGGATGAAGAACCTACTAATCAATGGCCTGGTCGCGGGAATAGCTGGTGTAGTGATTTTCGTGCCGCAAATAGCGATATTGTTTTTCTTCATGGGCTTACTTGAGGACACTGGATACATGGCTAGGGTTAGTTTTATTATGGACAAGATGCTTAGAGGCATAGGTCTAAGTGGGAAGTCAGTTGTTCCTCTATTAAGTGGTGCAGCATGTGCTATACCAGCCATAATGAGTACAAGGAACATTGAAAACTGGAAGGATAGACTAATAACCATAATGGTAACTCCGTTGATGAGTTGCTCAGCTCGCTTACCAGTATATACAATTCTTATTTCGGTCGCTATTCCTAGTGAGATGTTGTTTGGAGTAGTAAACATACAAGCACTTGTGATGTTGGCTATGTATGTCTTAGGTACCGTAGCGGCTCTAATAGCTGCATTAGTATTTAAGTGGTTGATTAAGTATAATATCCCATCGTATTTTATTATGGAGCTTCCTATTTATCATGCTCCAAGATGGAATAATATATGGATGACTTGCTGGCAGAAGTCGTTGAGTTTTGTCAAAGAAGCCGGAAAAGTAATACTGATAGTTTCAGTAGTTCTTTGGTTTTTAGCAAGTTATGGACCTAAGCCAGATCAAACTTTTAGCATACAAGAATCCACTCAGTTAGAATCCAGTTATGCCGGTCATTTTGGTAAAACAATCGAACCAAGTATACGTCCTCTAGGGTTTGATTGGAAGATAGGGATAGCATTGATTACGTCCTTTGCGGCTAGAGAAGTGTTTGTGGGAACGATAGCTACGATATACAGTATTGATAGTGACGAAGATGAGAACCAATTTGAAAATTCGTTACGCGAAAAAATGCAGCAGGATACAGCAAGTGATGGGACTAGTGTTTTCTCATTGGCAGTAGTTCTTTCATTGATGGTGTTTTATGCCTTTGCGATGCAGTGCATGAGCACCTTGGCGGTAGTGTACAAAGAGACTAAAACTTGGAAATGGCCTACAGTGCAGTTTTTCTACATGACTGGGCTAGCTTACGTATGCAGTTGGGTTGTGTTCAACCTTTTTGGTTAATTGTAACCATTTTTAGGGTAACCTCAGTTCCGCAGGATTGTCCGTCATCGTTGAACAAATCGTGAATTTTCAAATCAAAATTACCTTTTCCCTCACTTAGAATACTTAATCTCTTTTGGGTCAACTCCATTCCTGTAGACTTGTGCTTGCTACTTCGTTTTTCATTCATTTTTCGTGAAGCTCCACGGCCTATTCCGTTATCCGTTATAGTACACTTGAGGTGATTTGCTTTTTTTGATATGACTATATCAAGTTGCCTGTTGTTCTCCTTAGGCAAAAGTCCATGTACAATACTATTTTCTACAAATGGTTGGATTAACATTGTTGGAATATTTACCTCTTCAGGATTAGAGATGTTTTCGGTCTTTATGGTGAAGTCAAGATTATTGTCCATTCTCATCTTTTCCATTTCTAAGTATAGATCTAATCCTTCTATCTCATCAGCTACAGAAATGTACTTGAGTCTACTGTTTTGGAGTATTTTACGCATCAGACTAGCAAACTTGCTTAGATACGTGTAAGCTTCTTTTGGTTCTTTTTTGAGTATGAAGTACTGAATACTGTTAAGTGAATTAAAGATAAAGTGAGGGTTCATCTGACTTCTTAATGCTGAAAGTTCTGAATCCACGAGTTGAAGCTTATACGATCGTTCAATTTCTCGGGTTCTATATCTAAATATGAAATAGATGAACGATGCGATACTAAGAATAGCGAAAGTTATAAACCACCACTGTTGCCAAAATGGAGGTTGGATTACTATTCTTAAGTCGTGAGAGTTGGAAGTCCAATTACCAAATTCATCCTCTGCTTTGACCTGAAAAGTATAAGACCCTGGACTGAGTCTTGGATATACTGCGGTATTTAGATTTCCGCTGGGCACCCAGTCGTGGTCATATCCAGACAGTCGGTATGAGTAGTTTACTCCTTCTGGATTTGCGTAATGCAGTGATGTGAAGTCAATCTCTAGTCTACTATCTATAAAACTAAGTTCTCTAGTGTATTGAGCTGTGCTGGTGAATGTACCTCTGATATCGGTATAGTATACTCGGGAAGCTGTGGTATCAGATACTATTTCGTTTGGTTTAAAGTAGTTGAGGCCGGATACTCCTCCAAAATAGTAGTACCCGCTCGAACTTTTTAGGAATGCACCTTCATTAAACTCTGTGCTTTGTAAGTAATGTACGGGTTTGAAATTTGTAAACTCTTTGGAGTAAATATTATAGTTTACTATACCATTGTTTGTAGATAGCCAGCAGCTTCCTTCACCTTCATAGATGACACCATATACTGCATTATTTACCAAACCATCTGACTCTGAAATACTTGTGAAAGACAGCGTCCTTAAATCGCAGATATTCAGACCTCCACCATATGTACCTATAAGCAATGAGTCAGAATTTATCCAGGTAAGAGACATTAGGTTATTATTACTGATACTTAAGCTATCGTTTGCATGGTGCTTGAGGACCGTGAATGTTTCTGTCTGGACATCAAATATTTGAAGGCCGCCTCTGAAACTAGCCAGAATTAGGTTTCCTGTCTTTGGGTCTTCTTCTATCTGGTATATTCTATTATTCTGATGCAAAGAATCTGCTTGGTAGTGCGTAAAAGTCATCTTTGAAGAATCTTTAAGAGCAAGACCATGTTGCGTAGCCACCCAGATACGATTCTTGCTGTCTTCAAAAATGTTTCTAATGACATTACTCTTTAGTAGACCATTCTCTCTGCTTGCGACCATTTGAGACTTCCCTGTCTCTCTGTCGAGTATGAAGAGACCTTCACTTCTTGTGCCGATCCAAAAAGTCCCCTTACTGTCCTCGTATATGGCACGTACTGACTTGGATTCATATGGTTCTTTACCTAGTCTTGGATACAATGCTGAAATAGTGTGATTGGAGTTTAGTTTTACCAATCCAGATGTGAATGTTCCTAGCCAAATATTTTTACTTCGATCCTCGTATGTATAGTAGACATTATTGTTATACGTCTTACCTTCAAAATCAAAATACTGGAGGAGACCAAATTTGTTAAGTTCGGGTGCGTATTTACTCACCCCCGCAATGGTCCCTACCCACAAAATGCCTTCATCATCTAAGTACAATTTTGATACTTGATCATTGACCAGAGAAAAAGGTCGAAGATTATCCGTTTTGAATAGCGAGATGTTTTCATTTTCTATTTTGATAAGGCCACCTTCAGTACCTACCCAAGAAATACCGCCATGAGTCCTGATCGTATTTATCTTATTGATGAGTCTTTTTTTTGGAGGGAGGATGACTTTTTGCAAATCTTGAAAGCTCTTATCTACTTTGAACAATCCTTGGTTTGTACCTATATAAAATCCCTTCGTGTATGAGGCTAAAGATGAAAGCGACTTGTTGAGACTTTCAAATGCTACTTTAGAATTATTGAAGTCAGTCTTGACTATCTCTCTAGCGGTCACTAAATAGAGGTTATCACCGTGGACAAGCATATGATTGATTTCCTTCTTATTTATGTCTAGAATGTCTATTCTTCTCAGTTTGTTGTAAGTTGGTTCATATTGCCACAGACCACCTCCATCTGTATCAATTACTATTTTTCCTTGATATTCTATGATTTGTTGTATGGAGTTATCAAAAGTCTGATCGGCTAGGGTGAAGTCGATAGTACTTACTTCGTACGTTCTTTCATCCATGATGTCCATTTTGCCAACATGGTTTCCTATATAAAGTTTACCATTATGAGAGAGTAGTGCAGTTATATAGCTATCTGAAAGAGAGTTGCTTATTTTTTCTTTATGCTTGAAAATTTTAAATCTCTTTCCATCATAACGGTGCAAGCCTTCTGCAGTAGCAATCCACATGTACCCGTTATTATCCTTTTCGAATGCGGTGATGGTTCCCATGGAAAGTCCATCATTGACCGTGATATTTTGAAATCGGATAGGGTTTTGAGCAATAGAAAATGCTGACCACATGGCCAGCATTACTAATAATATTGTATGAATATGTTTTCTATTATGCACTACTTAGAGCTGCTAAAAACGTGTCTTTTCGTCTTTTTGAGACGCCTACATTATCTCCATTGGACATAACTGCATGGCTGCCTTCTCCACGAATGTACGTTTTTATCTCTGCTAAGTTTACAAGGAATGACTTATGACTTCTAAAAAAATTGTAGTCTTTTAGTCTGTTTTCATATTCCTTCAGATTCTTAGAAGTAGTGATTCTGTCACCATTTTTTAAGAAAAAATATGTGTATGCTCCGTCACCTTTGCAGTATACGATATCTTCCGTTTTGAGGAACTGCAAGCCTTTGCTTGTAGAAAGTGATATTTGAGGTTTGGCGTCAGACTTGGTCTCAGCTGACGATCTTGTGCGTACACGGTCTACTGCTCCTTGCAAGTGCTCGATGCATACAGGTTTGAGAAGGTAGTCCACTGCGTCAGATCTAAATGCTTTGACTGCATGTTCTTCGTGTCCTGTCACGAAAATTACGTTTTGATCTTTGTTTTTGAGTGATTCCAATACTTGAAAACCATCCCCATTTGCCAAGTGAATATCTAAAAAAACTAAGTCTGGCTTGTGAAGATTTATAGCACTGATACCCGTCAATACTCCATCAGCAGTACCTACTATTTCTACATTTTCTACAAATGAATCCAATAGTAATTCAAGGTTCTCTCTACTCTTTCTCTCGTCGTCGATAATTACAGCTCTTAGCATAGTTTTTAAGATTTTAAATGGTGAAACAAAAATTTAGCTCTTGATAAATTTGCGAGCCTCAATGTGGTCCGCATATATCAATTGTATGATGTAAACTCCTTTAGGAAGCATAGTGACATTGACTTGCGGTTCAAACGAAGAAGCATGATGTTCTTTTCCTGTAATGTCTGCTATGCGTATACTATTTGGAGTGATACTCGGTTTTATGTGTAATTTTTCGGTAGTTGGGTTTGGGTAAATAGTGAATTCTACTCTGTATTCCTTTTTTAAGCTTTTAGCGATGCTAGAAAAACTTATAGCGTCCATAGAAGATGAAGTATTGAACTTGGATCCTCTATTGCCTATCGTATTGTTTTGAGATAGTTCACCGCTAGTTCCTATTCCTCCTTCACTTGGGTTTTCCCAATCTTCGAATACAAGAGTGTCGTCTACTTGTATCTCGATGTCTTCCAATAGTAGTCCAGCTTTGATGCTGTCTGCTCTAGTCATGGTTATCTTGTCATTTGACTTTTCGCCTTTGTTCTTCTCCTTGTCATCGTCTCCTCCTATAGCGGCCAATGATACACACGACATCGTCACGACACAAAGTGCGAGTAGAGATGTTCTTTTGTTAAGTTTCTGCGTGTTGATCATATTGTAAAGATAACGAGAAATAGTATGGATTTCCACGTTGCAGTTCATAAACGGGAAATCTCAATTGAAAAGCGGTAAAAATGACCTGGTTCTGAAGTTTGTATAAAGAGAAAAGGAGCCTTGCGACTCCTTCTCATACTAAAAGCTAAGTTTATGAAAACTATCTTACCGAATATGTAATATGTATTTCCATAATCATGCCATAGACTAGTATATCTGAATTGTGATAGGTTGAACCAGTTTTACGTTTGCCTCTCTTCCGTTGTGTACTCCAGGGCTCCATGTGGGCATGTTCTCGTACAGTTTTTTAGCAGATCGTTCTGTACCCATGCCCGGAGCAGAAGTTGTAATAACCTTAAAATCAGACACTTTTCCATTTTTTCTCACAACAAACTCAACAACGAGACTCACCTTGTTGTGTGTTTCATAAAGTATCTCAGGGATATCAAAATTATCTATGATGTACTCGTATAATGCATCTTTTCCTCCAGGAAATTCTGGCATTACAGACGAAAAAGTGATTATTTTATTGGACGTATCTGGACTTGTTTTGATGACAAGTGGCTTGATCATTTTGATATGAGAAGGTAATGAAGGAGCCTTGAGAAGTTCTTTTGTATTGATAAGATGGTCGACTTGCTTAATAAGTGCAGCTGGGTCAAATACAGATGCCAATTCGATGATCTTTTTTACTTTGTCCATGGGCTTTTCTTCCTCTACTACTGGAGGTAATCGGTGTGACTCTATTACCCAAGCGTCTATTGGAGGCTCGTCAGGTTTGGGGTCGACTTCAAAATCGCTTTGGTAGCTGATATTCAAGCCATAGTTCACAAAAAGTAATGCGATGATTATACCTATTTCAAATAGGATTACGCGGTCTGGTTTTTTTACATTTGATTTCTTGAGCATAATATTACGTCTTAGATTGTAAGAGCATAACATTCATCTCAGAAGATAGCGTGTGCTTAATGAACCAGCAGATTCATTGAATTGAGAAGCGGGTAATTTAGGATTGCTTGTCCTGGAAACGTTGCTTCACTATCGTAGGTATAGGAGTAGGTTTTCCTTCTTCGTCTATACGCACAAAAGTGGTGTTTGTAGTTACTACGACGTCTTCGTCTCCAGTGTATACACTCACCTTACGAGCTTCTATTTTAAAAGTCACGGAGGTGTTTCCCATATGTGCTACTTCGCCATATATTCTGATAAGGAAGCCTTCTTTTACTTTCTTCTTGAAGACAAGCTCATCTACCTTTACGGTTACCATATTGGGAGTATGACAGATGCTTACAGCCATAGCACTGGCTGCTTCATCTATCCAGGCCATCATGATTCCTCCAAAGAGATTTCCATGTACGCCTATGTCTTTTACCATACATACGTGTGTGGTTACTAATTGCATAGGTGCAAAGGTAGTTGAGATGAGTCAATAAAATTCTTAACACACCTATAGAATTAACCTATTGTAATATTGATGAAGGGTAAATTGCTACTTTTGAAACTAGAAGCTTAACGTCTAAAATACAGATATACATTTTTGGAATATGCATTGTCCCACTGGTATAAAATATCGACTGATTTGAAAAAATAGACAACTTAAATACTGTTATCATTGAATAGATTCTTCTTTATTATATACACACTTGCTTGTACTCATTGCCTAATTGCTCAAACCTCAGGTAAATGGCAACTGACCAATGAAGATCAAATTGAATTTAAGGACGATAATTCGTTTGAGTTAAGTAAATACAGTGTGCCTAGCTTTAAGGTACTTGAGGCTTATGCTCAGTTGTATTCCACTAAAGGTTCTTTTATTTTATCTGGAAATAGATTTTATGTGAATGGTAATTTGCATACAAATGACCTTAATGGTCATTTGTCCACATCTCAGGGTTCTTATATTGTGTCAAATAAGGACACAACCAAGCTAATCTTATTTCATTCTTATGTTCAGTTTCTTGGTTCGGGTTTGTCATATTCTGTATATGATATAGATGAGGATAAATTTGAATTTAAAAATAGAATAATAGACAATCTTGCAAGTGAACGATTAGATATTCACTTGAATAATAATGATTCGATGTTTTTCTCTTTGTCTAATAGTGAAGGTTACATTTCAGTATATGTTATGGATTTTAAATCCCTTCAGGCCAAGAAGTTGATTCATCAAAAGAACAGTGTTTTGCCAGGTAATGATAATTGTTGTGGTAAGCTTAAGATTTCGAATACAGCTAAGTATCTGGCTTTTTCTTCTATTGAGAATAGTTCAGTCTTAATATTCAAATTGTTTAGAAATAAAATTTGCCTGCTAAAAAGTATTTCCGCAAGGAATCCTTATGATTTAGTTTTTACGAAAAATGATAAATTTCTTTATTTTACAGAGATCGGAAGGAGCATTACTAGGGTTAGTTTATCTCCAGATTTTGAAGTAGAAAAAGTGCTATTAAACACTGTAGGTGCGGGGTCAATTAAAAGGATTAAGGATGATAGACTCGTGTTTGTATCAGGTAATCCTGGGGGAGATTTAAACATCGTTAGAAATATCGAGGATGACATTTCAAATATTAAGGTCGATAAATATAGTCTTCCTTTCAATGTCTATCATTTGTCATTACCAAATGATGTTACAAATGGATTCCAATTTCAAAACGACACAACAACTTCTAATTGTATTGCTCAAGATTCGAATACAGGAGGAATGACTCAGGTAATTTGGATTCCAAATATATTCACGCCAAATTATGACGGGTTAAATGATGATTTTTCAGTTGTATTTAATGAAAACATTGGTGCTATTTCTCAGTTTAGAATTCTCATTGTAAATAGATTAGGTGCTAAGGTTTTTGAAAGTGAAGATGTTAATTTCAGTTTTGTCCCAGAAAAGTTGAGACCTAATATTAGATCAGAAAACAACATTTATTTCTATCTCATTGAATTTAATGTAGAGGGGAAAAAGC
This sequence comes from Bacteroidia bacterium, assembly GCA_049609445.1. GTDB lineage: Bacteria > Bacteroidota > Bacteroidia > NS11-12g > UBA9320 > UBA9320. The sequence goes on from JBMYYN010000023.1 coordinate 10,278, forward strand.
ATGCGTATAAAGGGAATGTAATTTCTGCCTATTAAGAGTTTTTTAGATGTTGTTCAGCTGAACGACTTTAAAAATAATTAGCGTTTAAATGCCCTAAGGAATTATCACCCTCCCCAGTTCTCTCTATCCAGACTACGGTAGTGTATTGCTTCAGCTAGATGCTCCATTTGTATAGATTCACTGCCAGCTAAGTCTGCTATGGTACGACTGACTTTGAGAATACGGTCATAAGCACGTGCTGATAGATTGAGCTTATTCATTGCATTTTTGAGCAGCAATGAGCCCTTGTTATCTATCTCACAGTACTTCCGTATTAGATTGCTTTCCATCTGAGCATTGCTGTACAAAGGGAGCTTTTCGAAGCGACTGTTTTGTAGCTTGCGTGCAGTGATGACCCGCTCGCGTATCACATCACTGTGCTCTTCTTCGCCTCCTTTTTGATTCAATTCCTCGAATTTTACTGGTGTAACCTCTATATGTATATCAATTCGATCCAGCAGTGGTCCGCTAATTTTGCTCAAGTATTTTTGAACTACTCCAGGAGCACATACACATTCTTTTTCGGGATGATTGAAGTAACCGCATGGGCAAGGATTCATACTCGCTACGAGCATCATGCTGCATGGATAGTCTACAGAGAACTTAGCACGAGATATTGTGACTTTTCTGTCTTCGAGAGGCTGACGCAGTACTTCTAACACGGTTCGTTTGAACTCTGGAAGTTCATCAAGGAAGAGCACTCCGTTATGTGCGAGACTAATTTCACCGGGTTGAGGATGGTTTCCTCCTCCCACAAGAGCTACATCACTTATAGTATGATGTGGACTTCTAAATGGTCTTTGTGCTAATAGTGTAGCATTATTTCCAAGCCTTCCTGCCACAGAATGAATCTTGGTCGTCTCCAGTGCTTCGTGTAAGTTCATAGGAGGAAGTATGGTGTTGAGACGCTTGGCAAGCATCGTTTTTCCAGCTCCTGGAGGTCCTATCAGTATGATATTGTGACCACCGGCCGCAGCTATCTCCATAGCCCTTTTTATATTATGCTGCCCTTTCACATCGCAGAAATCGTATATCAGTTTTTCTACTCCATCTGCAAAATCATCTCTAGGGTTTACGATAGTTCTTTCAAAGGTTTCTGATTCTTCGAGTAGACTTACTACATCCTTGAGGTTGTCCATACCGTAGACTTCCAAGTCTTTCACTATAGCGGCCTCACGTGCATTTTGTTTCGGAATGATTAGTCTTTTGTATCCGTCTTTTTGAGCTTGTATAGCTATAGGCAATGCACCTTTTATAGGTAGGATACTGCCATCCAAGCTGAGCTCCCCCATGATGATGGTTTCGTCTAGCAATTTGGTATGAATCAGTTCTCCGGCACTCATTACTCCTATAGCTATTGGCAGATCATACGCAGATCCTTCTTTTTTGATATCTGCAGGAGCCATGTTTATGATTACTCCTTTTCGTGGGTAGGTGTAGCCACTATTTTTCATAGCAGCATTTACCCGTGGTTGGCTCTCTTTGACTGCATTATCAGGCAAACCTATGATTTGAGTTCTTGCTCCTTTGCCCACATCTACTTCTACAGTGATGAGCTGAGCTGATATTCCATAAACGGCACTTCCATAGGTTTTTACGAGCATAGAAGGCAAATATAATTGGAAGTTGAGTATTGATTATTAAACGAACATATATTGTATTAGTAGACTATGTTTTTAAGGAATGCACCCACATGACCTTGTCGCACTCGAACATCTCATATATTTGCCATCAAGATATGGCAACGAGTCAAGAAATAGAAAAAGTAGCAGACTTACTTTTAGAATCTGCAAAAACGAAAACCAGTATTCCACCTGTCAGGGACATCATAGGAGCTACAGATGTGGATGCTGCATATGCCGCTCAAGAAATCAATGTGAATAGAAGGAAATCAGCAGGTGAGAAGGTAGTCGGTAAGAAAATAGGTTTAACGTCTTTTGCAGTAATGGAGCAATTGGGGGTGAATCAACCGGACTATGGAATTTTGTTTGATTCTATGACAGTTCAAAATGGCGTTCTTCCTTATTCAGAATTGATGCAACCCAAGGCTGAAGCAGAAATCGCTTTTGTGATGGCTCAAGATTTGGATGGCGATATCAATATCAGTGATCTAATAGAAGCTATCGATTATGCCACAGTGAGTATAGAGATAGTGGGCAGTCGTGTTGCAGATTGGAATATTCGAATCACTGATACGATAGCGGATAATGCAAGTGCAAGTCACTTTATACTAGGAGACAATAAAGTAAGCTTAGATGATATAGACTTAGTCGGTTGCAAAATGTCTATGACCAAAAATGGAGAAATAGCATCTGAGGGAAGTGGAAAAGCATGTATGGACAATCCACTTAATGCAGCCCTTTGGCTAGCTCAGAAGATGTCAGAACAAGGTAGTCCTATTCAAAAAGGAGATATCTTGCTTTCTGGTGCTTTAGGGCCAATGGTACCTATCGATCAAGGAGATGAGTTTGAAGCGGTCATAGAAGGATTGGGAAGTGTAAGTTTGAAAATAAACTAATGATGAAAAAGAAAGCGGCTATAATTGGTAGCGGAAATATCGGGACTGACCTTATGATAAAGATCATGAGAACATCCAAAAATATAGAGATGGGTTGTTTTGTGGGTATCGACCCAGAATCGGATGGACTCGCTCGAGCTAAGCGTATGGGAGTAGAAATCTGTTCTACGGGTATAGATGGACTTATCGAAATGCCTGTTTGGGATGATATTGAAGTTGTGTTTGATGCGACTTCTGCTAAAGCTCACCTATATAATTTCGGTAAAATGGAGGCATTCCCAGAGAAGAAAATGGTAGACCTAACTCCTGCGGCTATTGGGCCTTATTTTGTTCCGGCGGTGAATGGTGATCAAGAATTAAGCGATAAACTTGGTCTTGATGTTGATCTTTCTGGGAATAACAGGGTCAATGTAAATATGGTGACTTGTGGAGGTCAAGCTACGATACCAATGGTGGCAGCAGTTAGTAGAATTGCAAAAGTTCATTACGGAGAGATAGTAGCGAGTATAGCGAGCAAATCAGCAGGACCGGGTACACGTGCTAATATAGACGAGTTCACAGAGACTACTTCTGAAGCTATAGAGAAAGTGGGCGGTGCCACGAAGGGTAAGGCGATAATTATTCTGAATCCAGCAGAACCTCCTTTGGTGATGCGTGATACAGTTTTTACTTTGAGTGAGCAAGCTGACAGAGAAGAAATAAGAAAAAGTATTCATGATATGGTGGCTGAAGTGCAGAAATACGTACCAGGATATACACTACATCAAGAGGTACAGTTCGATGACATTCCAGATGACAAACCAGTATTTATAGAAGGTGTTGGATTCAAGTCGGGATTGAAAACCACGGTACTATTACAAGTGATAGGTGCAGGACACTATCTACCAGAATACGCAGGAAATTTGGATATAATGACAAGTGCTGCACTTGCAGTAGGAGAACAATTAGTTGAGGCATAGATGAAGATAAGAGATATTTACATACAAGACGTAACCCTAAGAGATGGAATGCATGCCATTCGTCATCAGTATGGTAAAAAGGCATTGAAGGATCTTGCTATATCGTTGGATAAAGCTGGAGTAGATGCTATTGAGATAGCACATGGAGATGGATTGAGTGGTGGTAGTTTCAATTATGGATTTGGAGCTCATACGGATTGGGATTGGCTAGAAGGTGTGGCCGAGGAGTTAAATCACGCTGTTCTGACTACTTTGCTTTTGCCTGGTATTGGAACTATAGAGGATTTAAAGAAGGCTTACGATCTAGGGGTGAAGTCTGTTCGTGTAGCTACACATTGTACAGAAGCAGATGTCAGTAAGCAACATATAGAAGCTGCAAAAAATCTAGGTATGGATGTTGGCGGGTTCTTGATGATGGCTCATATGAATGAGCCTCAAAAATTGGCAGAACAAGCTAAGCTTATGGAAAGCTATGGTGCGGACTGTGTCTATGTGACCGACAGTGCTGGAGCTCTTATGATGGATGATGTAGCAGATAGGATGAAAGCATTCAAAGACAATTTGGATAGTAAAACTGAAATTGGGATCCATTGTCATCATAACCTAAGTCTTGGTGTAGCAAATACTATTGTAGCGATGCAACACGGAGCTACTCGCTTAGATGCATCTTTAGCAGGCATGGGAGCTGGAGCAGGTAACTGTCCACTTGAGGTGCTGATCGCAGTGTTAAATAGAATGGGCGTAGAGCATAATTCAGATTTGCTACAACTTATGGATTTAGCCGATGATGAGATTCGTCCGTTACAGGAGCGTCCAGTGAGAGTAGATAGAGAGACGTTGAGTCTGGGATATGCAGGAGTGTACTCTAGTTTCCTGCTGCATAGCGAGAGAGCAGCACAGAAATATGGTCTCAATACAGCAGATATTCTTCAAGAACTAGGAAATCGTAAGATGGTCGGAGGACAGGAAGATATGATTGTGGATGTAGCTCTAGATATGTTAAAGAAAAAATAAGAAGTGAATAAGGTTAGCATGGAAGACTATCTGCGTGAACCTAATCGCTATGAACTGCGAAAAGGGTCAATGGAAGGTGCTCCTGCTTGTCCTTATGGAAACCAATATCAATGGATAGGATATGATAAGAAACGGAGTGATTACATTCGATTCACAAAATCGGTTTTCAAATTGCTTAGGGAGCAAAATTGAGATATAAAAAAAGCCTATCGATTCGATAGGCTTTTTTATTGAAATGTTTGTTTACTTCTATACTAGGCTCACGTTGATAGCATTTAAGCCTTTAGGGCTCTCTTCTACTTCATATGTTACCTTATCTCCTTCAGCTATTCTGTCAGTCAAAGAATTTTTGTGTACAAACACATCTTTGCTTCCATCATCAGGAGTTATAAATCCAAATCTTTTTTCTTCGTTAAAAAACTTAACAGTTCCGTTGTTCATATTATTGTATTAAGGTGCAAATGTAGGTTTATATAGTTCGAAAGATACGTAAAGGTGTTTTATTTTCTTGCTGAAATTCAGTAGGT
>JBMYYN010000024.1:0-15179 GCA_049609445.1 Bacteroidia bacterium
TTAGGGTTGTACATGAAGAATGCTACCGAAAATGATTTCTGATTCTCTGCGAGAGGTTTCCCTTCGTACACATCAAATAGGAGTATATCAGTCAAATTGTGCTGTAAGGTTTGCTTAGCTACTTTATGAACTTCTTTATATGTTATTCCTTTATCCAAGACTAATGAAAGGTCTCTTCGAACAATAGGGAACACAGGGATGTCTTTTATTTTTATACTTCCATCCGCAAGTTTCAAACAAGCATCCCAGTCGATAGACAACGTCACAACATCTTGTTTCAACCCATGACGTTTCATCATTTTTTTGTCTACCGCTACTACAGATGATATTTTTTCAAGTTGCTTAGGAGCAATATTTAGTTTTTTAATAATGTTTTGTGCGACTGCGACTAATTCGTTTTCCGTAGCTTTAGCTGCAGGAGTGCTCCAATGCTCAGGGTGCCTGTTTCCAGAGAATGTAAGTTGAAGCACCTCTTTTTCTTCGTATCCACTTTCAGTTTTGAAATATGTCTTTCCAAATTCAAAAAACTTGACATCTGAATTTTTGCGATTCACATTGTATGCAACAGATTGAAGAGCCGAGTTGACTAATTCCATTCTCATCACATTCATATCGCTGCTGAGAGGATTAAGCATGTAAACAGCTTTAGTCAGTTCTTCGTCTGTGTAGTATTTGCTCGGGACCAATGAGTTATTCATAATCTCATTGAAGCCAGCATTTGCCAGATAGTCACTTACTTTTGTTTTTACCTTGTTAGGTGTGTTTTTAGCAATGACAGATGGTATATAGTTGACTTTCTGTGGGATAGGTATGCTGTTGAAACCATATACTCTAATGATTTCTTCGTATATGTCCACTGGTCTTTCTACATCAGGTCTATATTTTGGCACCTCTAGCAGGAGATTTACTCCATTGTTTGCTAGTACTTTTATTTCTAAACTTTGTAATATTTCAATAGCACGTTCCTTTGGTATCTCGTGACCGATAAAAGTATTTAGTTTATCTAGTTTGATTTCAATTTGTAGCGGTTCGATAGCTTCGGGATAGACATCTACTATTTCAGAAGATATTTCTCCACCGGCTTCTGCCAAGATTAAGTTCACAGCTCTTACCAAAGCATAATTGACCATCTCTGGGTCAGTCCCTCTTTCAAATCGGTAACTAGAGTCCGTATTAAGACCAAAGCTTTTTGCAGTCTTTCTTACTGCTGCAGGGTTGAAGTATGCACTTTCTATAAAAATGGATTGTGTAGTGTTAGTGACTCCTGAGTCGATTCCTCCCAAAACTCCCGCAAGAGCTAAAGGTTTTTCTGCATCAGCTATTACTAAGTGATTTTCATTTAATTCTCTTTCTATTTCATCTAGAGTAACGAGCTTCTCTCCACTTTTTGCAAATCTTGCAACAATTTTATTTCCTCCAAGTTTGTTATAGTCAAAAGCATGAAGAGGTTGACCTACCTCGTGTTGTATAAAGTTAGTGATGTCAACTACATTATTTATCGGCTTGAGATCGATAGATTTAAGTCTCTTTTTGAGCCATTCTGGGGATTCTTGGATGGTCACTCCAGTAATGGTAATTCCACTGTACCTTGGAGCTGCTTTAGCATCTTCTATGCTAACATCTACTCGCATTTGTCCTCGTGCGTCTATAGTTTCTAATGCGGGTTTTTTATACTTTTCTCCTGTTAGTGCTTGCAACTCTCTTGCCACACCCAAGTGAGAAATAGCATCTCCTCTGTTAGGAATAATGGCTATTTCTATCTGATGATCAGTCTCTATCTTGTATAGGTCTGTAAGTGGTGTGCCGGGAGAGAGGTCTCCATCCAAAATCATTATTCCATCGTGTCCTGATCCCAATCCGATTTCATCTTCGGCACATATCATTCCTTGCGAGACTTCGCCTCTGATTTTTGCTTTTTTTATCTCAAAGCTATCAGTGTCTGTATGTATCATGGTGCCCACTGGAGCAACTACGACTTTTTGTCCAACATCCACGTTTGGAGCTCCACATACGATTGGGAGAATGGTGTCATTCCCTATGTTAACCGTAGTAAGGTTAAGCTTGTCTGCTCCAGGGTGTTTTTGTTTAGTGAGAACTTCGCCTACTACCAAATTTTGCAACCCACCTTTGATTGATTCAGTTTTTATTACGTGCTCTACTTCAAGCCCGCTCATCGTCAGTTTTTCGCATATTTCTTCCAGTGGAAGATCGATGTTTATGAAACTTTTTAACCAGTTGTATGATATCTTCATGATTAACGCAACAGCGAAGATAATTTTGTTATTGTATTCTTAGGTTGTAGTTATACTATTTTATACAGATTTTATTAATCTTGCACCAAATATCAAGGTAATGAATTTAGATAAAATATTGGAAATGATAAAGGCAGTTTTAATAGAGTATGCTCCTAAGTTAGCAGCTGCTATAGTGACACTAATCATAGGTTGGTGGCTAGTTGGACGTGTAAGTGCATGGTTCAAAAGAACTTTGATAAAAAGAGAAGTAGAGGTTTCTTTGGTTCCGTTTTTATCAGGACTAGTCACTTTTGCACTTAGAATTTTACTCTTAGTAAGTGTGGTGACTATGGTAGGAGTAGAGACAACTAGTTTTGTCGCTATCATAGGTGCAGCTGGTCTTGCAGTTGGTTTAGCGTTGCAAGGGAGTTTGGCAAATTTTGCTGGTGGTGTTTTGATCTTATTATTCAAGCCTTTCAAAGTAGGAGACTTAATCGAAAGTGATGGAGTGACTGGAGTAGTGCATAGTATTACAGTTTTGAATACTATCCTTACTACCCCTGCAGACAATACTGCCATATTACCAAACGGTCAAGTTGCCAATAATAAGGTGCTGAATTATACTCGTGAAAACAATAGAAGAGTAGACCTTACTGTGGGTATCGGTTATGATGAAGATGTAGAGAAAGCAAAGACTGTTCTTTTAGAGGCGTTGAAAAATGTACCAAAGGTATTGTCGGAACCAGCACCATTTGTTGGAGTTGTAGGTTTTGGAGATAGTTCAGTTGATTTGGCAGTTAGACCATATTGCAAATCTGTAGATTACTGGGATGTATATTTTGCTGGCAACGAAGCTATCAAGGAAACACTCGATAAACACAATATAGAGATACCTTATCCGCATACTGTCGAGATAAAGAAACAAGGATAGTAGCTTTAAGCTACCGTACTTCTTCTTAGATTGCTTCTCCTTTGTGTTGTCATGGCCCTAAGGCTGAAACCACAAGGTTGCTGCTGTTATAAATAACTTCTAAAATTGTAAAGGGATAAATAGGGAAGGTTGTCTCAAGGAGATCAAGCGTTCTTTATCATGTCAAGCACTAGCTCTGGAGGTCTACATACCAAGGCTTTGTCCTCTGTCTCTACGATTGGTCTTTCTATGAGTTTTGGGTTCGCCACCATAGCATCTATATGCTCTTCTTCAGTCATTTCTTTCCCTTTGAAGTTTTCTTTCCATATCGCTTCTCCTTTACGAATAAGCTGAGATGGCTTGATATCCATTTTGGAGATTAAGGCAGTAAGTTCAGCTTTAGTTAGAGGATTCTTGATGTACTCTACTATTTCTACTCCTTCTTGTGGTATTAGGGCAAGACACTGTCTGCTCTTAGAACATCTGTTGTTGTGGTATATCTTCATAATTTAGTGGTTATCTTTTAGTTATAAATTAGTGGTGTCTCGTTGCTAATTATTGCACTTAGAGTTCTCACTGCAGCCTATTGTCTCGAAAATTAATGAATGTCACTTCAAGTGTTGCTAAAAGAGAAACTGTCGAGAAGTGAACTTCAAATACTTAACTTCCTGGAGCACCCATTACGGTAGTGTACTTCAGAACTAACTTCTTGTCAGGGAATATGCGTTTGTAACAAGCCTGAACAGCGATAGTTGCTTCATGAAATCCACAAAGAATAAGCTTTAACTTTCCTTCGTATTGGTTGATATCACCCACAGCAAAAATCCCAGGGACATTGGTTGAGTAATCTGTAGTGTCTACCATGATACTTTCTTTACCAAGATCAAGACCCCATTCTTTTATTGGCCCAAGCTTTGGGCTAAGTCCAAACAGTGGAATAAAGTTGTCTGCCTCTATTTCATGGACTGTTCCATCTTTTTCTGTTACCGTCACATTGCTTAGTTCATCCCCTCCATCTATAGCAGATATTTGTGCTTCCGTGATTAATTTTAGTCTTCCTTCGGAATCAAGATTCTGAACTTTCTCTACAGAATCTAAAGCTCCTCGAAAGGCTTTTCTTCTGTGTACAAGAGTGATTTCGCTTGCTACGTCTGCTAAAAATATTGACCAATCCAAAGCACTATCTCCACCACCAGCGATTACTACTTTTTTATCTCTAAATTTTTCAGGATCCTTGATAATATAGTCCACGCCTTTGTCTTCATATTTTTCAAGGTTAGCAAGTTCTGGTTTGCGTGGTGCAAAACATCCTAGTCCTCCTGCTATCATAATATTAGGAGCTTTGTGTTTTGTTCCTCTATTCGTCGTTACGATGAAATTATCGTCGTCCGTTTTTTCTATGATCTCAGCTCTTTCTCCGAGTGTAAATCCAGGATTGAAAGGAGCAGCTTGTTCCATAAGGTTGTCGATTAATTCCCCAGCTAATACACTTGGGAATCCCGGTATATCGTATATCGGTTTTTTAGGGTAAATCTCTGCTAACTGTCCACCTGGCTGAGGGAGATAGTCTATTAAATGACATTTCAGTTTTAGCAATCCCGCTTCAAATACCGTAAAAAGCCCTGTAGGACCTGCACCTATGATGATTATATCCGTTTCTATCACGGTGCAAAGGTAACCCCTGATAATCCATTCTCAAACTGTATTTCTAATATGAGATTAAAGAAAACTAATGGTTGAAATACTTTGCATCCAAATTTCGTTTAGCATTTGAACTTGAGTATTAATATTATATCATTGCCCTAGTGAATTGGAACCTATCTTTAGCCTACTCTTGGTGGTACATACTTGTCTGCATACTTGTAGGAGGAATCTATGCTTCTTTGCTTTATTATAGGTCCAAAGATAATCAGGTGTTATCTGATTACCCTTTGGTTAAGTGGGTTCTTCCATTGTCTCGATTTGTATTGGTAAGCACGTTAGTTTTTCTGCTTTTGGGTCCTGTGCTTAGGTACGTCGGTTTTGAGACCGAAAAACCAATATTGGCACTTCTCATAGATGACTCTAGATCGATTTCCGAATCGGATTTGAATTCAGAAGAACTCAAGGAGACTCTTAGTCGCTTTACTTCTTCCACGTCCGAAAAGTTTGAAGTATCTCCTATACTGTATAGCGATGTGCCTGGATTTTCAAAGTTGTCTAGTATTGGCCTTCAAGGAAAAGAAACCAATATGTCCTCTCCTCTAAGATATGTAAGAGAGCAGTTTGTCAATCAAAATTTGAGTGGTATAGTTATGTTGACCGATGGGATATACAATGCGGGTAGTGATCCTAGGTCTATTGCCAAAACTTCAATGGTTCCAATTTATACCGTAGGTGTCGGTGATACGACAGTCTATCCGGACTTACAAGTGAATAATGTGTCACATAATTCTATAGCTTATTTAGGAAATGAATTTCCCTTTAGAATAGAAATAAAAGGTTCAAAACTTGAAGGATCTAGAGCGAATTTGAATGTGTCACTGAATAACCGAGTGGTACTGCAGAGGAACATAGTTATTTCCAAAGAAGATTATTTCGAAGAAATTGACGTGAAGGCAATTGCAGACAAAGTAGGGCAATCTAAAGTTGTAATATCACTGAGTACTTTTGACAATGAGAGAAATAAGGAGAATAACAGTTTTACCTTTTTTGTGGATGTAATTGATGGAAAGAAGAAGGTTGAAATTTGGTCAAACGCTCCACATCCAGATCTAGGAATGCTCAAGTCATTGATTAATGTAAATGACAAGTATGAAGCTGATGTTTTTGTTAGTGATTATAAATTCAAAGACGGGCTAGACTTAGTGGTCCTCCATAATTGGTTTTCTAGTTCTGCTGAGCAGAAGTTGTTTGAGAAATTGAAAAGTGCGGGAGTGCCAACTTTATTGATTTTGGGAGACAAGTTCAATGGACGTCTTTTTAATTCTGGTTCACAGGACATAAAATTTGAAACTAGAGGCGGTTCAGTAAACCGGGCATTGCCATTGCTGAATGCCAATTTTGAATATTTTGAAATAGACGAAGAGTTAAAGTCAGTAATAAAGAAGATGCCTCCTCTATCTGTTCCCTTTGGTTCTTGGTCAGGATATCTTCCTGGTGATGTGATGATCTATCAACAGATAGGTAGTGTTCCTACCGAAGAACCGTTGCTGTTGGTTTCTTCTAATGCTAGCAATAGGCTAGGAGTCATATCTGGTACGGGAGTTTGGAGATGGAGGTTGATAGATTTTGAGCAAAGTGGTAGTCATGATAACATGGTACAATTGGTAAGCCAAATGGTGCAATTCTTAGCTGTGACAGATGACAAACAATTACTTAAAGTATACCCAACAGCAAGACAATACGGTAAAGGAGAACAAGTGACTCTATTAGGAGAGTTGTATAATCAAAGTTTAGAAGCAATAGAGGGGCAAGAAATAAACATCTTACTGCAAGCTCCTGATGGAAAATCGTATAAGCATACGATGACCAATAGCGGAAGTCAATACAAGCTTATATTGAAAAATCTTCAGGAAGGTGCTTATACTTACAGTGCTGCAAGTACTGTGGGAGGAGAGTTGCTAAAGGATGTAGGAAGTTTTAACATTATAGGCCTGCAGAAGGAATTGCTTGATCTGACAGCAAACTATGGAGTGTTGCGAAGTGTAAGCCAAAACTCAGGAGGGCAGTTTTTTCAGTACGAAGACTTCGAATCACTTTCCGACCAATTGATGAACGATCAGAGTTTTAATGCAGTCATTTCAGAAGACACGGTCCTGAATGACCTGATAAATATGAAATGGTTATTCTGGATTTTGACACTTCTATTAGCTCTTGAGTGGTTTATCCGAAAATGGGCTGGAGGGTATTAACCTAAAAAATATTCCAAACAAAAAAGGTCCAATCTGAATTCAGATTGGACCTTTCCTCGTTGTGTTAGTTCTAGTTTACTGCTCTGCCATAAAAGCATTATATTCTTCAATGATAGCATATATGTTAAAGGCTTTGTATCCTTTCTCCTTATTTGCTACTTTGCTCGCAAGCTCCTTATGCTCTTTGATATACTCAGGGAATTTCTTCTTGAAACCCATTGCAAAAGAAGTCATTGATTTTACTTTAGAATCCCCTTCTTTCCAAAACAACTGTGTCGATTTGATACCTGGCGTAGTATTAGGTGCTCCCGACGATCCGTCTTCGTACCAATAGTAGTTATACATAGAGATAGCCCCTTTTGAAGTTCTATGTACAAAAGAAGACACCTTAGATGTCAATCCGCCGCTGTATGGAATAGATTCGTAATTCTTGTCTCCTATAGTGTATCCTTTAAGCGTAGCTGGCTTATAAGACATACTCGGTTGACGATCGTCCTCACGGTCATAGAAGTGACAGATAGTTTGATTCGAGTTCTTTTTAGCATAGTGAGACTGAGCCCGGATATATCCGTGTGTTGTGTCTCCCGTTTTAGAAACGATGTATCCTGGGTATATTTTCCCAATCTGATATAGTTCAGGGTCCCATTCGTCTGCATATGAACCAAAACTCATAGCGAGTAAGGTCATTGCTATTATTAATTTGTTTGTGTATTTCATAACGATATTTAATTGTTATTATAACATTCCGTTTGCTTTAAGGCGAGCTTCTATAGATAGGATCTGAGCCTTATATTCTTTAATCCAAACCTTGTCGTTATAGTTTGGTTTCATTTTTTCTAGCTCTGCTAAGAATTTATTGCAATCTTCAATATTGTTAGTCATTCTAGCTATAAGCATCAAGTTGTAAAGTAGAGCTTTAGCAACTTTAGCATTTACACGTGCTTTTTTATTGTCAGTCTCTGCTTCAGCATAAACAGCTTGCCATCCTTCGTAAGCACCTTGAAGATTTTCATTCATCTCATTGTTTTTGAACTGGTCGATACCTGCTAAGGCGAAGTCCTTTGCTCCTTCTATATCATCATAAACCCCTTTTTTGTTTTTTACATATGATATTAAAGACTGCTGAATTACCACAGGGAAGCCATACTTATCATTCATGTATCCATTTATTCCTTCCAATGCAGCTGTCAAACTCTCTCTCTCAAGATTAACTAAAGAAGGGCTACTCGCTGTTTCTCTAGTGATGTAATCATTAGTCGTTCCAAATACTCCAGAGTGTAAAATTTTGCCGTTATAGCTAAGATCCAGAAAAACAGGTCTTTTGTATGTGGTCTCATAGTAATAGACAGTTCTCTTCTTTGTAGCCTTAGCTGTTTTGTCATAGTAACTTTCTACTCTTGATTTACGTTGTGGGCTTTGAGATTCGAATTCACCTACTTGAACTTTACCTATCAATACATTTTCAGTTTCAGTACTTGGGGTAATTCCTTCTATGGCTAAGTACGATTGCTTCAGCATGTCATTGCTATAAGTGATTACGTTTGAAAGATTAGGCTCCCTATATACCGGTGGACGTGGTTCGTAGTAAGTTGGCTTTCTTGGTAAGCTAAGACGAGGCATGTTTTCTTTCATAGCCACCTTTTCTATCTTACCCATTTTGTTCCACTCTTCCATTTCCATTTTGTAGTTGTCTCTGGCATCTTGGACACGTTTGTCATAGTTTGCCATGTCTTCTTCGTGCTTCAGTTTAGCTTCAGCTACTTTGTTTGGGTGGTCTGCAAGAGCTTCTTCGTGTGCTCTTTTAGCTTCATTTACAACATTGTCTGTGTTTTCTGGATAAGGAGTAGTGATGGACATATTGTGACCTGCTAGTCCTTCTAAAGGTTCAGACGGATATTGGATAAGTCCAAACTCCACTTTCTCTCTTTGAATGTTTTGAGCAAAGAGGGCAGTTGTAAACGTGAGCAATAGAGCTACTAATAGTGTTGTTTTTTTCATGCTTGATTTATTGTTTGGCGAATATAGATATTTATTGGAATTTTGCCTCTAGATTGTCCAATTTGCGGGGTTTTGGGGTTGGGACAGGAGTTTTGTAAGCAGTGAGAATCAAGATCGTGAAATGCCTTTTTAGTTAAATCTCTGAAATAAGAATAAATTTATACTCACTGTAGAGATTAAATTCTTACTTTTGCAGGCCGTAAATAGAAATATTTAAAGTTAGATGATAAAATTAACAGCAGAAAAGAAATCAGAAATAATTGCAGAGTATGGCGGAGACGCTAAGAATACTGGGCATGCTGAGGCTCAAGTAGCATTATTCACTCACAGAATAAAGCATCTTACTGAGCACCTAAAAAAGAATAAAAAAGACTTCTCTACAGAATTAACTCTAGTGAAATTAGTAGGAAAGAGAAGAGCTTTGTTAAAATATATTGCTGCTAAAGATATCGTTCACTATCGTGAGCTTATCAAGCAATTAGGTATCAGAAAGTAATTCGCCTTTCTTGGTATACGTTTGTGTGCCAAGATTAAAATCTTCTGAAAAAAGTCCCGTTCGTGTAGTTGAGAAACTAGCATGTACAAAAATGCACCTGCTTGTTGGGTGTTTTTGTGCGTCTAGACTTTTTGTTTTCTAAAGTCGAATAATTTTTAGCATAGATTGTATCTATAGCTTCTAATTTCAACAAAGTATAACGAAAGTTTAGTTGAAATTTTCGCCTTGGCGATAGAACATTAAAAACAAAGCGGTACAAACCGCAACATTATGAACGTATTTACACAAAACTTATCCTATGGAAATGGCAAAGATGTCACCATAGAGACTGGTAAACTAGCTAGACAGGCACATGGGTCTGTAGTAGTTTCCCAAGGAAAACTTAAACTACTAGCAACAGTAGTTTCAAACAAAGAAGCGAGAGACGGAGTAGATTTTCTACCAATGTCTGTTGACTATCAAGAAAAATTTGCAGCAGGTGGCCGTATCCCAGGTGGATTCCTTCGTAGAGAGGGAAGATTGTCAAATTCTGAGATTCTAGTTTGTAGAATCGTAGATAGAACGTTGCGTCCTTTGTTCCCAGGTGATTACCACGCTGAGACTCAAGTAATGATTCAGTTGATTTCTGCTGATGATGACGTTATGCCAGATGCACTAGTTACTCTAGCAGCTTCTGCAGCATTGACTATTACAGATATACCATTCGAAGGTCCAGTGTCTGCTCCTAGAGTAGGTAGAATAGATGGAGAGTGGGTTATTAATCCAACTGTTGCTGAAATGGAAAATTCAGACGTTGACCTTATAGTTGCTGGTACAGCTGCTGACATCAATATGGTGGAAGGTGAAATGAATGGAATTTCTGAAAAGGAAATGGTAGAGGCATTGAAGTTTGCTCATACGCATATCAAAAATGATTGTACAGCACAACTTGCTCTTTGTGATCAAATGGGTGGTAGAAAAGCACCGCGTGAGTATAGTCACGAGACCAATTCTGAAGAACTTGCAGCTACTGTAAAAGAAGCTACTTATCAGCAGTTTTATGATGCTGCAAAAGTTCCTTCTGAGAAGGATGAGCGTGCTACTAAATTTGGTGATATCAACAAAGCCTACATTGAATCTTTACCGGAAGATACGGATGGAGAGACTATGACTATGGTAAAAAGGTACCTAGCTAAGTCTAAAAAAGAAGCAGTCCGTAATATGATGCTAGACAATAAGCAAAGACTTGATGGTAGAGCATTGAACGAAGTAAGACAGATTTGGACAGAAGTAGATTATCTTCCTTCAGTTCACGGTTCTGCGTTGTTTACGAGAGGAGAAACTCAATCTCTAACATCTGTAACACTAGGTTCTAAATTGGATCAGCAGATGATAGATAACTACAAGGAGAAGTCGTTTAGCAAATTGATGCTACACTACAACTTCCCTTCTTTCTCAGTAGGAGAGGCAAGACCTAATAGAGGTCCAGGTAGAAGAGAAATAGGGCACGGAAACTTAGCTGAGCGTGGTATCAAGAGAATGATTCCAGATGATTTTCCATATACACTTAGAATCGTATCTGACATATTAGAAAGTAACGGAAGTAGTTCTATGGCTACAGTTTGTGCTGCTAGTATGGCTATGATGGATGCGGGTATTCAGGTGAAAGCAGGTGCTTCAGGTATCGCGATGGGTATGGTAGCTGACAAAGATGGTCGTTATGCGATTCTTTCTGACATCTTAGGTGATGAGGATCATCTAGGAGATATGGATTTCAAAGTAGTAGGAAACGAAACTGGAATCTATGCGGTTCAAATGGATATGAAAGTAGAAGGACTTTCTTACGATGTATTAGAGGAAGCATTGCTTCAAGCCAAAGAAGGTAGAATGCATATTCTTGGTGAGATGGAGAAAACTATCTCTAAACCAAATGAAGGACTTAAAGATCACGCACCTCAACTAGAGGTTATGATTATACCAAAAGATAAAATCGGTGCTTGTATCGGTTCTGGTGGTAAAGTTATTCAAGAGATTCAGGCTGAAACTGGAGCTGTAATCACAATCGAAGAAGAAGGTGAAACAGGTAGAGTTGAGATCTCAGGTGTAGGAAGTGCTCCTATAGAAGCTGCTAAAGAGTGGATACTTGGTATTATCACAGATCCAGAAGTTGGAACAGAATACGTAGGTAAGATTAAATCAATTGTTGATTTTGGTGCGTTCGTAGAAATATTGCCAGGAAAAGAAGGTTTGCTTCATATCTCAGAAATCAGCTGGGAACGTCTAGAAAAGATGGAAGGCGTATTCGAAGAAGGAGAAGAAGTAAAAGTGAAGCTTATCGAGTTTGATGAGCGTAACGGTAAACTTCGTCTTTCTAGAAAGGTTCTTTTAGAAAAACCAGAAGGTTATGTAGAGCGTCCACCAAGAGAGCGAAGAGATGACCGTAGAGGAAATGATCGTCGTGGGGGAAGAGATAACAGAGGAGGAAGAGACCGTCGAGACAATCGAGGTGGAAGAGATCGTAGAGATAACCGAAACGATAACCGCAACCGAGACAATCAAAACAAACCATCTGGCGATTCTACTGAGAACGCAGGATAGTTTAAAGATGAATAAACAAATCAAAAGGCGAGCCGCGAGGCTCGCCTTTTTTTACGTTAAGTTTTTACTTGATTGGCTCCTCGGTTTATCTCAAACCCAAGTCCAAAACTGATAATATCGGCATTGAAATTTGTACTACGCTGGTAGTGACTGTACTTTAGGTCGAGTGACTTTAAGGTTACCATATGCTTTTGATCTTTGTTGAATCTTCCAAATTTGGCAATTCCTTGCAGTGGACTATACGTAAGTCCAATTCCGTAATGTTGCGACGTGAGTGCAGATAAATCAAAGTCAGAAGTGTAAAACTCACTAGTTGATTGGTGTTGTTTGTATTCTGAGAAATGCTCTGCTGCAGTCTGACTATGAAATCGGTAATGAGGATATACAGCCAAAAATCGATTGATCTTAAATGGTATTTCAATGCTGGCTGTGTTGCCTCTTACTCCCCAATTATCCCAGTAGTGTCTGATGTACGTGCGAGCAATAAACCTATTGCTGATGTAGTAATTCATTCTTAAAGCAACGGGAACTTTAAATCTCGAATTCGGTAGGTTTTCAATTTTAGGACTCTCTTGGTCCGAAAAGTAAACGCGATGAAACGGAGTGGAGAGTAGCCCATTCATAGATACAGCTTCAGCAATCAAGCTGATTTTCATCTTCTTGGTGACTATCTGCGTTAGTCCAAGCGAGGCACTATAGGATTGGCGTGCACTTGTAGGTACTTCAGATGTTCTTCTTAATTCTATGGGGTAGATAGGTGACCATTGATCTAAGAATGCCTGTGCCGCTACACTAATTCCAGTATTTTTATTTTTTGACAAGAATGAGTAGTTGGAACCAAATTGAGCTGAATTGTAATCGTATTCGGTACTTCCTCCTATTCGAAAACCAAAAGTATGTTGTTTGCTCTTTTTTATTGATAGGCCCACATTCCCGTGAACTCTCACATCGGATGCAGAGTCTGAAGAAGGAATATTGTCAATATTGTCTGTAGAAGCTGAAGAATAGTAGTCGTATCCTCCATCTACTTTTAAGGTTGTTTTTTTCGTCAAAGGAGCTGAGACTATTATTTTTTGCGTGAAGTCAGTTAACTGCTCTGTGCCGATCCCTCCCGTTACTGGCGAGTTGTTGCCATCTTGCTGGTAGTAACTATTCAAAAAATTAACATCAATTGTCTTCCAGTCATTGTTTTCAATGACTTTAGTGACAATTTTAGTGCTGTCATTGTTAGTTAAGTCACTCTTGCCTTTTGAGGTTGAGTTTTTAACTTGTGCCTTTACCTCATTTACGAAGAAGATAAAAGTCATTATAAATGCTATTGCTACTAATTGCACCCGCAACCTCCTCCCACTTTTCCTCCATTAGCACCGGAGGCTCCTTCTCTATATGTCTGGAAGTTTGTTTCAAAATAGTCCAGTTGGTTTGCTTCGATCTCCATGCTTGAATCATTCAGATACATTTTTTCATATCCTTTCACTGATGTGCAACTGGTTAAAGCCCCACTGATAAGGTATGACATTACGACGATTTGTTTCATTTTTAGGTTGTTCATGCTGCTGTGTTTGTTAATTGATTCGAAAAATATTGTTCATTGTTGTGGTCCGTGATAATGCACTCTACTCCGTTTAACTTATCTATAAGGCGGATACCTTCTTGAGGACCTAGTACCGAAAGTGCAGTAGCAAGTGCATCGCATAGTTCTGGGTTTGTGCTTATGACGGATACGCTCTTTGCACCCTTTGCAGATCTACCTGTTCTCGGGTCTATGATATGTGAATGCTTTTGGCCATCTATAATAGTATAGCTTTCCGATTCTCCTGATGTAACCACGGAGCCAAATGGGATGTCTACATTGAGTATGCTCTCTTCAGGATTATCAGGATCTGTGATATTTACGCTCCAGTGCTCTTTGTCCGGAGGCGATCCCCAAGCCATGAGGTCTCCTGATGCATTGATTAGTCCATTTTGTATGCCGCAGGATAGCATTGTTTGATGTGCCTTATAAGCCGCATATCCTTTTCCTATTCCTCCAAACCCGATCTTCATCCCTTTTTGTTTTAAGTAAACCGTTGAGTGAAGTTTGTTCAGATGAATGTTTCTGTAATTTATTAAATGACACAGCTCAGAAACTTTTTTATCCGTTGGTCTAGGGTTCTCGTTTTTATTGAAATTGTAATAAAAACGGGCTAGACTTCCTGAGATATCAAAAGCCCCTCCGGTAATCTCAGAGATTCTTAGACTCCGTTCGATTAAGTCGAAGAGTTCCTTGTCCACTTTCACTTCTTTTATTCCGGCTGCTTCGTTGATTAAAGAAGTCTGAGACGATGGCTTCCATGAAGAGATTAAGTCCTCGATGCGTTGTATTTCGCTTACACCTGCTCGTATTGCGTCCCAAGCTATTTGAGGATTCTGGTGCACTGCAGATAGTACAAATCCGCAACCCATAAGCTTGATGGCTAAGTGGTGTGCTTTCGTTTTAGGTGATATTTTCATTTTGTAAAACTTTTGAGTTGATTGATCAATTGATTTGTATCCATGGATTTGCTGTAGTGAACTTCTCCTAGGATGTTTTGCTGGTAGTCGATGATGACAATTTTTGGGAAGACACCTTCGGAGTTATAGCGTTCCGCCAATTTTTCGTTGCGTAATTTTTCTTCTTTTTCAAGTTGGTTGGCTTTTTTGTATGGAAAGTCTAAGTGAAGCTGGATAAAATTTGAATCTGAAAATGTCGAAAATTCTTCTGTGTCTAGGATATTTTTTTTCAGAAGTATGCAGGGTTTACACCAGTCGGATCCAGAAAAAATAAGTAGAAGATTCTTGTTACTTTTTTTTGCTTGTTCTAAAGAATTCTCGAAGGATTCAAACGAGCTCGTAGGTGAGAATCCTAGAATAAAGACAATAGATAATACGGTTAAGATGCTTTTTTTCATAATTGGTGATTTGCTGTTTCATTCCGAACGGAGTATTGTCATGATAAATTATATCCCATGAATTTTAGTCGAGTGCTAGTTGGATCGTATAGTGCAGACTGTAAGTGTGTTATAGGGTTGTAAAAGGAATATCAGTTTTAG